>JAHFHB010000234.1 GCA_023247135.1 Candidatus Omnitrophota bacterium | reverse complement strand
CGCGGCTTGATGGCCAAACCGTCAGGCGAGATTATTGAAAATCCAATTACGGCCAATTTCCGCGAGGGCCTGACGGTGCTCGAATATTTCATTTCGACGCACGGGGCGCGCAAGGGTTTGGCGGACACGGCGCTTAAAACGGCCGATTCGGGTTACTTGACCCGCCGTCTTGTGGACGTATCGCAGGATGTCATTATCACAGAAGAGGACTGCGGCACGCTGAGCGGTATTTTTATCGAACCTATTTACGAAGGCGAAGAGGTCATCGTGCCGCTGCGTGATCGTATTTTGGGCCGCGTTCCCCTGGACAACATGGTTGATGTGGTCACGGATCAAGTGATTGTGAAGTCGGGCGAAATCATCGATGAAAAAGCCGCGGATCGGCTTGATGAAGTTGGAATCGAAAAGATGCGCATTCGGTCCGTCCTCACCTGCGAGTCTACGCGAGGCTGCTGCGCGAAATGCTACGGCCGCGATTTGGCGACGGGGCGCATGGTCGAACTTGGAACGGCCGCAGGCATTATTGCGGCGCAGTCAATCGGCGAGCCGGGCACACAGTTGACGATGAGAACCTTTCACATCGGCGGAACGGCTTCCAACATCATCGAACAGTCCTATTTTCGCGCGAAAAATAGCGGAGCTTTGCAGTACCACAACCTGAAGACGGTGGTCACGGCGAAAAACGAAATCATCGTTTTGAACCGTAACGGCCAATTGACATTGCATGATGCCAGCGGCCGTGAACTGGAACGCTACACGATTCCTTCCGGTGCGATTATCGGCGGAAAAGAAGGCAGCGCCGTCAAGAAAGACGAGATTTTCGTGAAGTGGGACCCCTACACGGTGCCTATTTTGACGGAACTTTCAGGCAAGATTCGTTTTGAAGACATCAAGGCCGGCGTCACGATGAATGAGGAGATGAACGCGACCACCGGCATGGTCGAGCGCGTGATCATTGACCACCGCGAAGAGCATCATCCTCAATTGCTCATTCTGGGCCCGAGCGAAGAAATTCTGGCGTTTTATCCGATCCCGGTCGGAGCACACATCGTTGTGAAGGACGGGCAGGATGTGACGAGCGGTACGCTGGTTGCCAAAACGCCGCGCAAAGTTGCCAAAACCCGTGATATCACCGGCGGTCTGCCGCGCGTGGCGGAAGTGTTTGAAGCGCGCAAGCCGAAAAATCCGGCCATCATTTCTGAAATCGACGGCATCGTTGAAATCGGCGAGGTGGTGAAGGGGCAGCGCAAGATTATCGTCAAGAGCGTGGGAGGGCTGGAAAAAGAATATTTGATTCCGCACGGCAAGCACCTCAACGTTTATAAGGGTGACCGCGTGGTTGCAGGCCAGCAGCTTGTGGACGGCCCGGTGGTACCGCAGGATATTTTGCGCGTGTCGGGTGAACGGGCACTGCAGGAATATCTCGTCAACGAGGTGCAGGAAGTTTACCGTCTCCAGGGCGTGAAGATCAACGACAAGCACGTCGAGATCATCGTGCGCCAAATGCTGCGCAAGGTTCGTATCGACGAAGCGGGCGACACGGATTTTCTTGTCGGCGCGCATGTAGATAAAATCCGGTTTGCTCAGGAAAACGAACTAATGGCGAAAAAGGGCAAAGAGCCTGCGAAAGCCACTTCGGTTTTGCTTGGCATCACGAAAGCTTCGCTGACAACCGAGAGCTTCATTTCAGCCGCGAGTTTCCAGGAAACGACGCGTGTGCTTACGGAAGCGGCATCGGCGGGGAAAAAGGATGATCTCCTGGGTCTCAAAGAGAATGTGATCATGGGGCATTTGATTCCGGCCGGAACAGGGTTTCAAATTCACAGACAAATTCAAATGAAAAAAGATATTGCGGACGTGCTCCCCGATACTTCCAAGGAAGTGTCCGCCCCGCAGGAAGTAAAGGAGAATAGCTGAGATGGCTCCGACGATTAACCAGCTGATTCGCAAAGGCCGGTCAGATTTTAACCGCAAGACAAAATCGCCTGCGTTGCAAAATTGCCCTTTTCGCAAAGGGGTTTGTTTGATTGTGCGAACCCAGACGCCGAAGAAACCCAACTCGGCTTTAAGAAAAATCGCGCGTGTGCGCCTGACGAATGGTCAGGAGATCACCGCGTACATTCCCGGGGTCGGGCACAATCTGCAGGAGCACTCGATCGTGCTCGTGCGCGGCGGACGTGTAAAGGACTTGCCTGGCGTGCGTTACCACATCGTCCGTGGTAAATTGGATGCAACGGGTGTTGCCAAGCGTAATCGTTCGCGCTCCAAGTACGGGGCTAAAAAACCAAAAAAATCATAAGAGAATGAGGTCAAGGAAGTCATGAGAAGACGTAGAGCCCCCAAAAGAAAAATTGATCCAGATCCGCGCTTCAATGATAAAATTGTTGCGAAATTGATCAATATTGTTATGGAAAGAGGAAAAAAGTCTACGGCCAAGGGCATTGTCTATGGCGCGATGGACATTGTGAAAGAAAAAACAGGAAAAGAACCTCTTGAAGTTTTGAAACAAGCGGTAGATAATGTCCGCCCTTTGCTTGAGACAAAATCTCGCCGCGTGGGTGGTGCTACTTACCAAGTGCCGATGGCGGTGCGGCCCGATCGAGGGTACACTTTGGCGCTTCGGTGGATGAGGCTTTATTCCCGTCAGCGTAAAGGGAAGCCGATGATGGTCAAGCTGGCCCAGGAAATTTTAGACAGCTACCAGAAAACGGGGACTTCTTTTAAGAAGCGCGAAGATATTCATAAAATGGCGGAGTCCAACAGGGCCTTTGCGCATTACCGTTGGTGATGAGGGGTTTTTGAAAATTTATGGCTGACGACAAAAAAATTCATTTTGCGATCGATAAAATCCGCAATATCGGTATTGCGGCGCATATTGATGCCGGCAAAACGACGACGAGCGAGCGCATTCTCTACTACACCGGACGTACTTATAAAATCGGTGAAGTGCATGAGGGGACTGCGGTCATGGATTGGATGGAGCAAGAGCAAGAACGCGGCATTACGATTACGTCGGCCGCGACGACTTGTTTTTGGCGCGATTGCCGCATTAATCTTATCGATACCCCGGGGCACGTGGATTTCACGATTGAAGTAGAGAGATCCCTGCGCGTGCTGGATGGATGCGTAGCAGTATTCGGAGCCGTCGAAGGAGTTGAGCCGCAGTCTGAAACAGTTTGGCGCCAGGCGGATCGCTATAGTGTCCCGCGTATTGCCTTCATTAATAAGATGGATCGCACGGGTGCGATGTTTGAGGAAAATGTTCAGCAGATGCGTACCCAGCTTGGGGCCAATGCGGTTCCGATTCAATTGCCCGTCGGCAAAGAGGAGCACTTTAAGGGGATTGTCGATCTCGTAGAGCAAAGAGTTTATCTTTTTAATGACGAAGCGCTGGGTGCGAAATTCGATGTGGTAGATGTCCCCGCGGATATGGCTGAGACCGTCAAGAAAGCCCGCGAGTTTTTAATTGAAAAGGCTGCGGAGCATGATGATGCGCTGATGGCCAAGTATATCGAAGGTCAGATTCCCTCAGCAGCCGAACTTAAAGCGGCGATTCGCAAAGGAACCATCTCGTTAAAATTAACGCCTGTGATTTGCGGCTCGGCGCTTAAGAACAAAGGCGTGCAGCAATTGCTTGATGCGGTCGTCGATTATCTGCCGGCGCCGACTGATTTGCCGCCCATTAAGGGCCTGGATCCTGAAAAAGAAGAAGAAGTGCATCTTGAGCGACAGCTGTCAGAATCAGATCCGTTAACTTGCTATGCTTTCAAAATTGCCAGCGATAAATTTGTCGGCAGTCTGACCTTTATTCGCATCTATTCCGGCGTGCTCTCCTCGAGCAGTTTCATTTATAATCCGCGTTCGCGCAAAAGCGAGCGTATTGGACGTCTTCTTTTGATGCATTCCAACAAGCGTGAAGAAATTGATG
>JAHFHB010000233.1 GCA_023247135.1 Candidatus Omnitrophota bacterium | reverse complement strand
GCACGTGCCGGTCACCGCCAGCACCCGCCGGGAGTCAAAAAAACGGCCGGCCACTTCGATTTCGCTGAAAACCGGCAAACCGCGTTTCCGGATTTCCTGAGTGATGGGAGCAAACGGCGGGATGCCGGGTGAAATCACGGCCCAGTCACTGCCAAGAATCCGGTCCAGGGAATGCGCTCCCGCTTCCCCCTGAATGCCCAGCGCTCGAAGCTTGGACAATCGTTCGAGCACCGGCTGGGACGCACCCGCATCCGAGACCCAAACCTCAAAGCCTTTCGCGGCAAGAAAAATTGCGGAAGCTTCTCCGCTGATTCCAAGCCCGAGCACACAAACTTTTTTTCCGGGAAAACCAGGCATGCTCATTAACGCACCTTTAAGGAAGCCAGCGCCGCAATCGCGCAGATAAACGAAAGAATCCACAGTCGGATCGTCACTTTGGATTCCGGCCAGCCTTTCAGCTGCAGATGATGATGAAAAGGCGACATCAGAAAAATGCGCCGCCGCGTCATTTTAAACGAGGCCACCTGCAAAATTACCGAGAGCGCTTCCCACACGAAAACACCGCCGGCAATCACGAGAATCATTTCTTTTTTAAGCAGGACACTCACCGCCCCCAGAGCCCCTCCGAGCGCCAAAGACCCCGTATCCCCCATCATGATTTCGGCCGGAAAGGCGTTAAACCACAAAAAACCCGCGCTGGCCCCAACCAGAGCGGCACAAAAAACCGCGATTTCCCCGCCGCCATGCACGTGCGTCACGCCCAGGTAAGCGGCATAATCTGCGCGGCCCACCACGTAAGCCATGACAGCAAAAGCCGTCGTGGTAAAGAGCGTACAGCCGATCGCCAGCCCGTCCAGGCCATCCGTGAGATTGAGCGCATTAGAGGTTCCCGAAAGAACTAAAACCACGAAGGGGATAAAAAAAATCCCCAGCGGCAGGGCCGCGTGTTTGATAAAAGGCAGGGACAAACCTTTGTCAAAATTTCCATCCAGATAAAGCAGGGTACCCAAAAGCGCGCTCATCAGGACCTGCGCCATAAACTTGCCGCGGGAGCTGAGCCCTTTCGAGCTTTTTGCCAGAAGTTTGCTGCGGTCGTCAATGAATCCGATCAGGCCAAACCAAAAAATCACGGCCGTCAACAGCCAGACAAAGCGGTTGCCCAGGTCCGCCCAAAGCAGCGTCGCAAGAATGACTCCGCCTACAATCATCAATCCGCCCATGGTGGGCACATGCGCCTTGTCTTTGTAGAGATGATGAATTTTCTCCGCATGCTCCCGCTGGTTATTGGCGGTAATTTTGAGCTGGCGCAACCAGGCAATGATGCCCGGACCGGCGATGACGCAGAATAAAAAAGCGGTGATGCTCGCGCCGGCCGCACGGAACGTGGTGTAGCGGAAAAGGTTGAAACCTGTCCAGAATTCTCTCAACGGATAGAGCCAATACAGCATTTTTTAATGTCCTGTTTCTGATATAACCGCATCATCGGCATCGGAAAGCCGCGACTGAAATCGCTCCAGGACTTTCTCGATTTTCATGCCGCGCGACGCCTTCAGCAAAACACCGTCGCCCGGCCGCAGGGCTTCGGCCAGAAAATCACCGGCTTCAAGCGCGTCTTTAAATTCAAAAGCCGCCTTGCCGCCGGCTTTGCGATAAACTTCGAGTGCCGCTTTGGACCATTCTCCGTAGCAGCCGACCGCGTCAAAGCGCCCCCGCACCAGCGAATCGCCCAATTCCCGGTGGTAGCGCAAAGCTTCGGTGCCCAGCTCCAGCATGTCCGAGAAAATAACCACACGCTTGCCCTGAATTTCAAGTTTTTCAAAGGAGTGCAGCGATTCCTCAAACGACTGCGGACTGGCGTTATACCCGTCAAAAATAACCGTCACACCGCTCAGGCTGCGGCACTCAAACCGGCCCGCCGGCATGCTGAAACCGGCCCAGTGTTCCGGCTGGGCTTCGAGCCCAAACCCGAGGCAATCAGCCATCGCGGCCGCCATGGCGGCATTGCGGGCCAAAAAACCCGCCCGCACCGGAATCCGGTATTTTTTTCGTCCGTTTAATACAAAACGGATCCCCTCCGGGCCGTTCGTAAGATCCGTAATGCGATAGTCGGCCTGGCCTTCCCCGACTGTCAGCCAGCGGCGGTTCCAGCGCTTTGATTTTTCCAAAAGTACGGGGTCGTGATCCGGAATAAGCACCGGCGCCCCCTCCGGCAAAGCCGCCGCAAGTTCCAGCTTGGTTTCATAAATGGCCTCCAGCGTTCCGAATCCCTCCATGTGCGAAGGCGCCACGCAGGTCAGAATTCCGTGCGTGGGTTTCAAAATACCCGCAAGGTGGGCGATTTCCCCCTGGTGGCTGGCGCCAAGCTCCGCAAGACAAAAACCGTGGGACGGATCAAGTCCGATCAGCGAGAGCGGCAGTCCTAAATGGTTGTTAAAATTCCCCGCGTTGACATGTCCCTTTTTAAAAAAGGAGAGCAGATAGCCGAGCATTTCTTTCGTGCTGGTTTTCCCTACGCTGCCGGTGAC
The DNA here is from genome assembly GCA_023247135.1 of Candidatus Omnitrophota bacterium. Lineage (GTDB taxonomy): Bacteria > Omnitrophota > Omnitrophia > Omnitrophales > Aquincolibacteriaceae > JAHFHB01. The sequence goes on along the minus strand of JAHFHB010000233.1, from coordinate 1,454 downwards.
GCCGATGACAGGCCCCTGGAACAGCTGCCGCCGCCAAACCGCAAGCTGCCCTAAAGCCGTCTGAGGATCCTCGACCACCAGCAAATTGGCAAAACGTTTCTGGCGCAGACCAGGATGGGCCTCCAGATAACTGCGCCGCACGAGAGCGGCCGAAGCTCCGCGGCTGTACGCCTGTTCTAAGAAAACATGCCCGTCCTGAACAGCGCCCGGCAGCGCCGCAAACAGCTCTCCGGCATTGATTTTGCGGGAATCCAGACTGGCTCCGGTGATCAAGGTCCCGGGAACCGGCTCCAAAAGCCGGCAGTTGAGCTGGCGAGAGGCGTCTTCAGGAGAGAACACGGCTTCGCTGCTGGAGGCATTCGCGCGCGACAAGGCGATCGTCGAAAGGCACTTTCTTGTCGCCGAGGATTTGATAATCTTCGTGACCTTTACCCAAAATAAAAAGCACATCCCCTTCTCCAGCCAAAGCGATCAACTTTTCAATCGCCTGCCGCCGGTCCTGGACTTCGTAGACTTCAGGGCGCTTCCCGGAGGCCGGAATGCCTTCTTTCATGTCGGCAATAATCTTATCGGGATCCTCGGAACGAGGATTGTCCGAAGTTAAAACCACTGCATCCGAAAAACGGCAGGCCGCTTCAGCCATCAGCTTGCGCTTGCCGGGATCACGGTCGCCACCGCAACCAAAGAGCGTCAGAATGCGCCGCGGCTTCAAAAGCGCGGCCTGCCCAAGCACATTTTCAAAAGCGTCTGGCGTATGGGCGTAATCCACAAAAACCGAAAACGGTTCATCTTTAGAGACGCGTTCAAGCCGTCCGGGAATCCCTTCGAACGCCGCAAGCTGCTGGAAGAAATCAGCCGGGTCGAACCCAAGCAGTTCGAGCGCACCGAGTACGGCCATCACATTGGACACGTTATGTTTGAATGGCAGCGGAATGCGGCAGGACCGGCTTCCCTGCGTGTCTTTGAATACAAAACGCGTCCCCAAAAAATCAGACTCCAGCGCCCGGGCCTCAAAATCCGCCGCCTGCGCGATGCTGAAGCTTTTGGCTTCGGCAAATTCCTCAAGCAGGCGCCGGCCAAAAACACAGTCCCGGTTGACAAGCGTGTGCCGGGGAGCGGGCACGGCAGAAAAAAGAAGCCGCTTCGCCTGAAAATAACGCTCCATCGTGCGGTGGTAATCGAAGTGGTCCTGCGTCAGCTGGGTGAAAACCGCCAATTCAAAGGGAAGCCCGTAAACACGGCCCTGATCCAGGGCATGCGAGGACACTTCCATGACGCCGTAGCGCACGCCATCCTGGCGCATCTGAGCCAAAATGGGGATCAATAATTCCGGGCCCGGGGTGGTATTGACTGATTGCAAGCGATGACCGGGCCATTCGTAATCCAGCGTTCCCAGGTAGGCGCTGCCTGTCTTCTCACGGAGCAGCCGGTAAAGCAGGTAAGCAATCGTCGTT
>JAHFHB010000232.1 GCA_023247135.1 Candidatus Omnitrophota bacterium | reverse complement strand
AATGCGCGACGATTGAATTCGCGCGCAACGTGCTTGGCTGGAAAAGCGCGCACTCGACGGAGTTCAATAAAAAAAGCCTGCATCCCGTGATCAGTCTTTTAGAGGAACAGGAGAAAGTCGAGAACCTCGGCGGCACGATGCGCCTCGGCGCTTACCCCTGCGTGATTAAAAAAGAGACCAAGGCGTACGCGGCTTACAAACATGAAGAAATCATGGAGCGCCACCGGCACCGCTACGAATTCAACAACAAGTACCGCGACGATTTTCGCAAAAACGGTTTCAAGATTTCGGGCATGTCGCCCAATGGCAAGCTGGTGGAAATGATCGAGCTCGCGGAGCACCCGTGGTTTGTGGCCTGCCAGTTCCACCCCGAGTTTAAATCCAAGCCGGACCGGGCGCATCCGCTTTTCCGCGAATTTGTCGCGCATGCGCTCGAGTATCAGGAAAAAAAATACGGCGTTGTTATTGCGGGTGAGCGCAAAGAGCCGGAGATTGTCGAAAAACCTTCTGAACCCGAAATTGAGGCCATCACCGCATGAGCGTCAAAACGGTCAACGTTCAATCCGTCGCATTCGGCGACCCGCGCAAGCTTGTTCTGATTGGCGGGCCGTGCGTGATTGAGTCAGAGGCCAGCGTGCTCCGGCATGCTGAAAAAATTGCCAAAATTGCGCGCGAGGCCGGCGTGCCGTATGTGTTCAAGGCCAGTTACGATAAGGCGAATCGTTCGTCCGTCCATTCCTTCCGCGGCCCCGGTCTCGAAGAGGGGTTGAAAATTTTGGCCAAAGTTAAAAAAGAATTCCAACTGCCTGTTTTGAGCGACATTCACAGCATTGAGCAGGTTGCGCCTGCCGCCGAAGTGTTGGATATTCTGCAAATCCCCGCTTTTTTGTGCCGGCAGACGGATCTTTTGGCGGCTGCCGGCCGCACCGGACGCGTCATCAACGTCAAGAAAGGCCAATTTCTTTCACCGTGGGACATGAAAAACGTCGTGCATAAACTTGAATCGGTCGGCTGCAAACAAATTCTTTTAACGGACCGCGGCGTGACGTTCGGTTATCAAAATCTGGTCAGCGATTTTCGCGCCATTCCGGTGATGCGCAGTTTCGGGTATCCCGTGGTGTTTGACGCCACGCATTCGGTGCAGCTGCCGGGCGGCAAGGGCGAGGCCTCAGGCGGCATGGCTGAATTTATCCCGACCCTGGCACGCTGTGCCGTGGCGGCCGGTGCCGATGCGGTTTTTATGGAAGTGCACGAAGAGCCTGCCAAGGCGCTCTCCGACGGGCCGAATAATCTGGCGCTCGCGAACTTGAAAGGTCTTTTGGAAGTGCTTGTGCGGCTTAAGGAAGTTGTGGCGGGCTGCGAATCGGTGAGTGCATGAGCCGTGACCTGCTCAAAACAGCTGGTGAGGTCTTGACGATTGAAGCGCAAACGCTGCAGCGGCTGAAACGCAAACTGGGCAAAACGTTTCTGCAAGCCGTGAGCGTGATGGCGAAATGCCGCGGCCGCATCATCGTGACCGGAATGGGCAAGCCCGGATTTATCGGGCGCAAAATAGCCGCCACGCTGGCATCGACCGGCGCCCCGAGTTTTTTTCTGCATCCGGCCGAGGCGATTCACGGCGATTTGGGCATGGTGACGCCTGAGGATATTGTTTTAGCCATTTCTCACAGCGGTGAAACGGAAGAAATCGTGCGTTTGCTCAATCCGCTAAAAAAAATCGGAGTCTGCCTGATTGCGATGACGAGCGGAACCCGCTCCTCGCTGGCGCGTTACGCGGACGTCGTGCTCGATCTTGGCGTGACGCGTGAAGCGTGTCCGCTCAATCTGGCGCCTTCGGCGTCGACCACGGCGGCTCTGGCTATGGGCGATGCGCTGGCATTGTCGCTGCACAAGAAAAAAGGTTTTCGCGAAGAGGATTTCGCACAGCTGCATCCGGGCGGCAGTCTCGGGCGCCAGCTCTTGAAAGTCAAAGATATCATGCGCAAAGGCGCCTCTCATGCGGTTGTGAAATCAAAGACGCCCGTGAAGCAGGCGCTGCTTGCGATCACGCGCGCGCGAGCCGGAAGCTGTACGCTGGTGGATGCCGCGCGGCGGGTGCGTGGAATTTTTACCGACGGGGATTTGCGCCGGCACTTGCGCGAATCCGGCGAGCTGCTGCTGGATCAGCCGGTGGAAAAATTCGCCACGCTCCATCCGGTCACGATTCGCGACGAACGGTTGGCGGCAGAAGGATTAAATCTTTTGAAAACGCGCAAAATCGACGAGGTGCCGGTGGTGGACAAGGCCGGCCGTGCGGTCGGGCTTCTGGACGTTCAGGATTTGCTCAAGGCCGGATTCATTTAGAGCGCTGAATACGTCATGGCTAAAAAGAAACCTTACCGGTTTTTTCTTTATGTTGCGGCGCGGTTTTTCGCGGCGCTGATCTGCTTTTTGCCGAGGTCCATTGCGCAAAAGCTGGCGGCCTGGGGCGGTGAGGCGGCCTTCCTTGTCGTGAGCCGTCAGCGCAATAAAACGCTGAAAAATTTACGCACGGCTTTTGGTGGAACAAAAAGCAGCGCGGAGATTGAAAAAATCGCCCGCGGTGTTTTCCGCAATTTTGCGCAGACCGCGGTAGAAGTGCTGCAGTTTCCAAAACTGACCCGTGCAAAAATCGCGGAGCTTGTGGATCTCGGCAGCGCCGTTGAGGTTTACAGGAATCTGCTGGCGGAAGGGCATGGCCTGATTTCGATCACGGCCCACCTGGGTAACTGGGAGCTTCTGGCCGGCACGTTCGGGCTGATGGGATTTCAGGGCGCGGTGATTGCGCGGCAGATTTATTATGAGCCTTACAACCGCTGGGTCGTGGGGCTGCGCAGTGCGATTCACGTGCCGACGATTTACCGCGACCGCGCCAGCCGCGATATTTTGAAAGTGCTGGGACAAAATCAGATTATCGGGATGCTGCCGGATCAGGATATCGAGGGGCTCAAAGGTATTTTCGTCGATTTCTTTGGCCGGCTGGCTTACACTCCGGTGGCGCCTGTGCGGCTGGCGTTACAGCTCGGAACGCCGATTCTGCCGAATTTTTTAGTGCGCCTGCCGGATGGACGCTACAAGGTTGTGCTGGGCGAAGCGATTCGGCCCGACAGCGGCATGGACCGCGGCGAAGCTGTATTTGCGTTGACGTCGCGCTGGATGCAGAGTTTTGAAAAAGTGATACGGCAGTATCCGGAGCAGTGGGCCTGGATGCATGACCGCTGGAAAACGAAACCCGAGGCCAAACCGGAAGCTGTGTATCGGCCTGGCGAGAGGAAATTATGCTGAAGCGCATCTTTTTTTTATTTCTGATGTTTGCGGTGGGTTATACCGCATTGGTGAAATTTCAGTTTTTCCAGGAGCGCCAGAAGGGCTCGCCGGCGGCGCCGGGGGCGGCTGCGCCGCTTGCCGCGCATAAAGTTTATTTCTTTTCGTTCACCAAATACACGCCGACCGGTGAAAAGGAAATCGAAATCGAGGGCGACTCCGCGGACCTTTTGGCCAAAACTGTGGAGTTGATGAACGTGGTGGCGAAAGCCTATGCCGAGGAAACGCCGGTCACGCTCACGGCCGATGAGGGACAGTACGACAAAAATAAAAACCTGGTGTACCTGCGTAAAAACGTGGTGGCGACGACCGAGGACGGCACGCGTCTTTTGACCGAAAAGCTCGACATCGATCCTTCGCATCGTTCAGTGGCGACCGACCTGGAAGCCCGCGTCAAAAAGGAGAATATTAACATCCAGGGAACCGGGGCGCAGGGAGATTCCCAGCTCAAAAAAGTGGCATTTAAAAAGAACGTGACCGTGGTGGTGCAGGATACGGGGGCCGCGGCGTCGGCCGATGCGGCTGGCCCGACGGTGATTACCTGCGATGGGCCGCTCGAAATTGATTATCAAACCAACATTGCTTTCTTTAACGACAACGTGGTGGCCAAAGACCGCCGGGGAACGCTGACGGCGGACAAGATGCAAG
>JAHFHB010000231.1 GCA_023247135.1 Candidatus Omnitrophota bacterium | reverse complement strand
AAAAGGAGGGCATGGTTCGCAGCTATTTGCTTGAAGATGATTTTAGAAGGGTTTACAGCGCACGGGCGCCCTCCAAAGAAGCCCGGCTCTCCGTGACCCATTACCGTGTCGTAAAAACCATGGGGAAATACTCTCTGCTGGAAGCCGCGCTTGAAACCGGCCGCAAGAATCAGATTCGCGTGCATCTGGCCGACATCGGCTGTCCGATTGCCGGCGACGACAAATACGGCGCCCAAACGGACCCGCTCGGCCGGCTGGCCCTGCACGCCCACCATCTGGCCTTCGACCATCCCGTCAGCGGCAAGCGGCTGGTCTTTGATTCTCCCTGCCCGGAAAGTTTCTCCAAGGTCGTTAAGGCGTAGAATTGAATTCGTAGGGAACAGGCATGCCTGTTCCCTACAGCCAAAGGGACATGGGGCATTCCTCATTTTAAAATTTCACGTAGGGGCGTATCGCCATACGCCCCTACAGGCAAGAATCTGAATTGCTCTAGGCTGTGACTTTTTTAAGTAAATGGTGTTGAACACACATCTTGATGAGGACATCGAGCAGGATATCAAGGTCGGTGGGCTTTGCGATGAGTTTGTGGCCGAGTTTTTTCGCGCGTTCAATTTGTCCGGGATCTGTAATGCTGGTGTAAATCACGAAATCACGCGGGCAGTGCCCTTCCCCTGCCTTGAAACGCTTGATGAGTTCGTCGCCCCACATCCCCGGCATTTTAATATCCACGATGGCAATATCGGGCTCAAATTCCTTGGAGAGTTTAAGCGCATCCTCACCGGACGTGGCCCATTGAACTTTAAAATCCACGCCATGCGCATCTTCAAAAAGAAGTTCGCTCAACACTTCGCAGACTTGCTGCTCGTCATCCACAATTAAAATCCGCGCGGCCGGCACGGTGTCGGAATCCAGCGAAGCCTGGGTCCGGTCAAGCACTTGCTGGTCCATCGTGGATTCAAGCGCCCGGCAAAACTCTTCAAGATCATACGGTTTTTGAATAAACGCCTCGACTCCCAGCAGAAAACATTCGTCTTTTTTTTCTTTTGCCTCAGTCACGGCAATGACGGGAACGTCCGGGTAATTCTTCCGGAGGGTCTTGAGCACTTCCAGACCGCCCATGTCCGGCATGCCCAGGTCAAGCACCACAAACGCGATCTTCGTACCCTGTTCCTGGAGTATCTTCAACCCCTCCATGCCTCCGGCAGCCGTGAGCACCTCATAGCCCCGGGGACGACCGAGGCGCGCCACAAACCAGCGCACATTGGCCTCCGAGTCAATCACAAGAATGGTCTCACGTCCGGCCTGGAGTGGGGTCATGCTTTCCTCGCTTGGTTCACGGAAAATTCGATAGAAAAATAAAACAGCCGTAATGAAGTAACGGCAGAACCAGAGATGGGGTTAAGCCAGCAATGTTTCCGGAAATAACGTCCCCCGGCCCAGGATTCCATGGGGATCCAGGGCTTTTTTTAGATCCGCCATCTCCCGGATAGCTTTCTCCCCGAACATCTGCCTTAGAAAACCGGTCTTCATTTTGCCGACACCATGCTCAGCCGCGATCGTCCCGCCAAACTCCAGTGCTTTAGCCAACAGTTCGCCGTAAAGCCGCCAGGCTTTGGCATGCTCCTCCGCATTCGCCGGCAAAATATTTAAATGCAAATGGCAGTCCGCCATGTGGCCAAAGGCCAGGCCCCTTAAACCTTCCTCCTCCAGCCGCCGGCGCTCATACTCGCGCATCGCCTGAAAGTGCCGCTCAGGCACCGCATAATCCGTGCCCACTTTGGTCTGCCCCGACGCGATCAAAAGAGCTTTCACCTCAAGCGGCACCTGATGCCGGAAAGCTTTGAATCTTTGCTGGCCTTCTTCATCCTCGGCGAACCAGAAATCTTCCAGCGGCGCGCGGTGCTTTTCAAAAAGAATATTCCATTGATCGAGCATCCAATCCTCCGTCTCGGGCTGGCACTCCTGCTCCAGATAAACCGCGGCGCGGGCGGCCGCGGGAATGTCCGGATACTTTGACCGCACCAAGTCCAGAGAGCCCGCATCCAGATACTCGAAGGACCGCGATTGCATCAACGCGTCATTGCGGCTTGCGCGGGCGTGCCGGCTGCGGGCACAGGCCTCCTGCGTAAAACTCCACGCATCGGCTTCGCACGAAAAAAAAACGACAAAACTCAAAATCTTGGCCGGCAGCGGCAAAAGGTTCACTTCGATTTCAGTGACAACTCCCAGCGTCCCCTCCGATCCGATGAAAAGATCGATCGCGTCCATGCCCGGTTTCACGTAATAACCCGCCGAGTGTTTGATGGCGGGTGCGTGGTAAGACGGCAAAAAACAAAAGCGGTCTTCAAGCGCGCCCTGTCTTGTTTTGACCGGAATGCGGAGGCGGCCGGAAGCCTCCGCGAAAATTTCACCGCGCCGCAACTCGGTCACACTGCCGTCCGCCAGTACCACGCGCAAACGCAGAATGTGGTCGCGCGTGACCCCGTATTTGAACGCGCGCGAGCCCGAAGCATTGGTCGCGACATTGCCGCCGACAAAGGACAAAATAGACGTGGGATCAGGAGGATAGAAAAAACCGTGTCCCGTCGCGGCAGCCTGCAAATCCTTGAGCTGAACGCCCGGGCCAATCACCGCACGGGACGGCGCGCCGGGCCCGGCGGCGGGGCGAATATCCAGCGCCGGCATGGCATGCATCGCCATCACCCAGCCGCTAAGCGGTACGCGCGCGCCGGTCAAGCCCGTGCCGTAACCGGAAACGGTCAGCGGCATTTTGCGCTCATGGCACTCACGCAAAAACTCCGTAACTTCTTTTTCCGTTTCAGGAAAGGCTACGCCTTCGGCGCGGCCGTGAAAATTGGACGCATCCGAAAGAAAGGGCTCGATTTCCGCAGGTGCCTGGGTACGTTTCATAAGGAATGCGGCAGTGTTTCAAGCCGTCAGGAGTTAAAGCCGGGTGGATTCCATCAAGCCGTCGGCTTGCGGCGGCAAGAAACCGCTGTAGCCATGATGGCGTTCAGCCAGTTCGAGTACGGTAAAAGCGGCGCTGTCGCGGACTTCCGGATTCGTAAAAATCTGCCGCAAATCGGTTCCTCGCGCGCCCACCACCTTGCCGGCAAACGGAATCCCCTGCTTTTCCATAAAATAAATAGCTTGATCAATATCATCCACCTGAATCGCAACGTGATGCAAAATTTTATCGCCGAATTTTTTGACCCAATTGGGGATCAGGCTCTCGCGGCCGCGCGAGCCGTCAAAGGCCTGATCGATAAAAATGGCCGGGAACCCGCTTTTACGGTACACCTTCGCCCACCAGTTTTCATGTTCGATGATGCCGAGTTTGGCATCCTGCTCAAAACCAAGCTGTAAAAATTCCTGCGCGCGTTCATCCACGTTCAGCGTCCGGAACGTGATGTGATCAATCACCGGCCGCAGGCCGACGCCGAGCACACGCAGGCCGTCTGACACCACGCGGGCCGCGCGGTTATTCTGGATAAATTCGTAGACATAGGCACAGACGACTGCCTCGACGGGATCTTTATAAACTCTGGGTTTATCGAAAGGTGAATTCATGCGTGCATCTCTTTTTAAATTATAACAGCCACTCTCAGTATCGGCTAACCCGTATGGATTTTTAAATAAAGAAACCCAACCCCGCAAGAGCAGGATTGGGTTTCTTCTTCAAAATACGGCTGAACGATTACTGAACGAGCTTGTTCTCCGGACGGCGCGGCGGATCGTCCTTGGGACGTTCCGGAACCTTGGGATTGTCTTTGTAGGACGGCGAAAGATCCGCATTGATCTTGGCATACGCGGGATCATAATCTTCTGATTCCACGATGGCCGCAATCGGGCATTCCGGCAGGCAGGCGCCGCAGGTAATGCAGACGGTCGGATCGATCACCATGAACTCTTTGCCCTGGTATTCACCCGGATAAATGCAATCGACCGGGCACACCGCGACGCAAGATCCGTAGCGTTCGCCTAAACACTTCTC
>JAHFHB010000230.1 GCA_023247135.1 Candidatus Omnitrophota bacterium | reverse complement strand
TGCAGCGCCGACAATTCACGCAAAAATGAATCCACTCGCTTACCCGCATCCGCCAGCAGCCCGCCGGCGTCTTCAGAGTTCAAAAACTTCCGCAGACTTGCATCAAAAATTCCGGTGTAAAAACCGGATTCATGCAGGCGGCCTTCACGGGCCAGCCGCCGCAAAATTTCATCGCGCCAGGTTTTAATCTGCGCCAGCGTCATTTGCGGGAAAAGGCGCCCAAACAGGTACGCATGAAACGCGGCGAACTCCTGCACCGCTTCGGATTTGATCCCGCGATTCCAGGATTGCCCGCCACGCATGAGCCCGTCATAACGCTTGGCATTCAAGGTTTCGCTGAAATGCGGGCTGATCACAAGATAACTCGCACCCCGGCTCTGGAGTTCGGCGCGCAATCCGTCCGCATGAAAGCCGCCGCTCACAAAAACCACCGGGCCGCCCTGTGCGGCCGGGCTGAGTGACCAAAGCCGCTTTAGAAAAACTTGATCGCGCTGGCGGGCCGTTTCGTAAAACTGCCGGGCCCAATCAAAATCGTTCGCGCTCAATTCCGTAAAAGGCGCCAGCGTTTCTTCAATTCCCTGCGTCTGTAAAACACGCCAGTCTACGGCGCTTAAACGGATCCTGGCAAAACTCTCGAGTCGGTCGAGCCGCTCACTCAACTGCCGCAGATGCTTTTGTTTCTCTGTCGCAAGCAGATTGTCATAAAGCTCACGGATAAATTTCTCCCACTCTTCGTGCGCCCCAAATGGAATCTTGTCATCCTGAATGATAGCTTTACTAAAAGCGTTCTCATAAGTCATTGCTCGTCCCTCATTCGTCATTGCGAGGAGCGGTTTTTGCGACGAAGCAATCTCTACGGCGGCTTCCCGTGTTCGCCGAGAAGATAGTCCCTGTTCATCAGGAACAGGAGCACTCTCAGTTCTTCGAGATTGCTTCGTCGTCCCTACGGGACTCCTCGCAATGACGAGCGGGAGTTTAGACTTAGAGAAACTTATTGCGCTGCTTCTAGGCGCTCTGAGTAATGCGAGATTAGGATAACGCTTAGCATCCGGCGGCCCCAGCTTAAGAATTTTCCGCATCAACGACGGATTTTGCAGAGGTTCACGGTTGAAGGCCTCGATCCAGCGATCCAGTTTAAGCGCCGTGGCGGGATAAACTTTCTTTTTTTGGATTTGCAGCGCGCCTCGCGCCCGTTGAATCTTTTCAAGCGCTGCGTTTTGTCCGGATAAATTTTTAACATAAAGTTGAATTTCTTTTTCGTAGAGGCCGCTGTCCTCGATTCCCCAAAAGCGGGTCCGTCCTGCCCGCCCCAACATGGCGGCAGGAACCGTGCCCGACAATTCACCCGCCTGAATCATTTGCCCCAGCTCGTTCTTCAAAGCCTTACGCACCGGAGTGGTTTCCAGCATCAGCGGGTCCATCGCGCCTTCGCCGCCCTCGGCCGCAAAATTCCAGACGCCGTACTTGTGTTCCAGCCGCCAGAGAATACGCGCAATATTTTTCTGGGCCTCTCCGATGGCATGTGCGTCCTGAACCAGAATGAATGTTTCCGGTCCTGCGCCTTGATGAAATTCAGAAATGTATCCGAGTGTTTCGGGAATACGAATAGCGGAGAGGTTTGAAAAGGACCGGAGGGAAGCAGAAACCGGGATGACAGACGCCGCAGCGACCGGCGGCACGCTGCTCAAAAGCTGCAGCGCCGTCAGAATTACCGCGCAAACGCGCGCCGGCATTCTTGAGTGCTTTTTCAGAGGCATTAGCACGAAATAAGTTTGGGGTTGCTTCATTAAATCAAATAGTAAAGGGAGAAAATTTACATGGAACTGAGGAAGAGTGCCTGACAATAGGAGGCCTGTCAAAACACATGGCGACGGGTGCAGCCAATTTTCCTAGAATGCTAGGGAATGCTAGAACGCGCTGTATGCCCATTTCTGAAAAGGTGCCAGGTACCCTCGCGACCCTACCAGGCGAGGGTACCTGGCACCTTCTTCGCAGAAACGGCATAAACGGCGAGAAGAATCCCGAGGGGCATGACGGGCAGAAGAAAGCGGAATTGCGCCACAACAGCGGCGTGAAAAATAATAAAGAAAAGAATGTGCACGCTGAGGAACGAAAGAAATTTATTTCGGCGCAGCGCAGCAAAAATCATTCCCGCAAGCATGCAGACGTAAAGCGGGATATTCTGCGCGAGATAAATCCCCTTTTCCATTTGGTTTTCCTTGTACCAGAGCCAGCCGAGTCTTTTGACACAAAGTTTCAAATAACGCACGGGGTAGCATCGGATAATCCGCTTGGCCTCCTGCGCCAGCAGCCTGTCGGCTTCGATCTCGCTCAAATTGTCCAGCGACTGATGACCGGCCTTTGAAAAAAGCGCGCGCGCGATGGGATCAAACGCAGGGCCGTCGCGCCGCGAAAAATTATTTTGTTCGATCATGCCGTTATGCCGCAGAAGGTTGTACCCTCCCAGCGTCGTGGTCGCAAGCGGAGTCCCAAGCGTTTTCTGGTTACGGATCACCCAGGGCAGAAGACATGCCATAAAAACAAAAAGAAATAAAATAGCGTCACCCAGCCCCCGTTTCCACCTGGCCCTAAAAACCTCAACTCCCTTGTTCGTCATTCCGAGCGACCGTAGGGAGCGAAGCAATCTCGTTTTTTTCTCTGGGATTGCTTCGTCAGCCTTACGGCCTCCTCGCAATGACGAGTGCGGCTTATTAAAAAAAAATGAAGGCACGGCGACAAGTAACAGATAAAAAGCGATGGGGCGGGCCAGCGCCGCGCAGCCGAGAAAGAAACCCGCTTGAAAAACCCAAACAGCCGCGCTGTTTTTTGTGTGACGCAGCAGCGCCCACAGGTACGCCAGGAAAAGCAGGGTGAAAATGCTTTCGGAGGCGGCGGCGTAGGTCGTTGAGATATTCATTTCAGGCAGATACAGCGCGTAAAGTCCTGCCGTCAACAGCCCTTTCAGACGTGACTCCAGCGCGCGGCTGGCAATGGAATAGAGCAAAACCGCGCACGCCGCCGAAAACATCCAGGAAAGCGGAAAAAGCAGATGGGGGTAGTACTGCGGGAAACACCGGATCAAGCCTGCCAGCACCAGAACCGGCAGCGGCCCGCGCGCAGCCGCCGGAACAAGGTGCGTTAATGGGAAATAAGTCAGCAGCATCCCGGTGGAATAGCCCTTGCCCGCCGCCAGATTCTGCGCAATCTCCAGCCAGCCGTTGATGCCCAGATCACCGGCATTCCAAAGATGCGGTTTCATTTTGCGCATCACGACAAAAAAAATAGCCCGCGCCGTAAACGCGAGGATAAAAATAAACAGAGGGATAAACTTTAATAGGCCGTCGTTTTTTTTCATCGTGTTTGCTCTAGAAGAAAGTGCCAGACCAAACATCCCAGGGGACAGGTTAGCTAACCTGTCCCCTGCTGCCAGGCACCTTCTCATTCCCGCTCGCAGATAATTTAACCGTAGGGAACAGGCATGCCTGTTCCCTACAAATTCGCACGAAAATATAAAAGCAAATGCCTAAAAGATACGGTGCAGCGGCCCGCCGGGCGCGGCCAGCGCATCCACGCGGCGCGACACTGCCGGATCTTCTTCAAGCGGCGGCGCATGCTGAGGCTTCAAGCGGGCGTCAATGATCAGCGAACCTTCACAGCCCCAGTGTTTGAACTTCGTGAAACTACGCACGCCGTAAATATCGTGCGACGGATTGGAGCGCGTGAAAGCCACCCAAAGAAAATTATTCAGGGTTTTCGCCGTAAAATCGCTGTCATCCGTGATCACAAGCAGCGGAAAACCGCCGAGAGCCTGCGCCTCCAGCTGTTTAGCATAGATCGCAACTTCTGCGGAAGCCGTCTCATCACTGCGGAAAGCCGGCGCCTTGATCACCAGTACGCCGGGAAGCGCGACCCGCGGATTCTCCAGCCCCTCGGGCAAACGCAGATTTTCCGGAACGGAAGTCGCCAGCTCGCGTTTTTGCAAGCCTGCCGCCGCGATAACCACTTTAG
>JAHFHB010000229.1 GCA_023247135.1 Candidatus Omnitrophota bacterium | reverse complement strand
TAATAAATATGCCAAGCAGCCTACGTATGCCGCAGGTCTTGAAGAAGACCGTTGCGGTCGTAACGTTATTCTCTTATGTGCACACGCAGGTCGACAAGCCCGCGCAGGCCATGCCGTCTTCAATTCCAGCTCAAAGCGCCGCGTCTGTTTCTCTTGAACCGGCCGTGCCGATCCAAATTCCGCAGAAACTTGGCCGCGTTGAATCTTTCTGGTTTCCTGCTCAGGCTCACGATTTGAATCCGGCCGCGCTAGCAGCAAGACAGCCCGAGATTTTTTTGATTCAGGATGCGCACGGCCAGTTGTCGGCGCAAAAGAATACGCAGCGGCTTCTCCGCTATCTCGAGAAGCAGGCAGGCATCCGGGCCATTTTTCTGGAGGGGGCAGCCGGGCGGCAGAACGAAGAACTGCTGAGATTTTTCAAAGAACCCTACGCTAACAAACGCGCCGTGGAATGGCTGATGCAGGAAGGCGAGACCGGCGGCGCTGAACTTTACTTGCTTGAACGCTCTGGAGTGACGCAACACCAACAGTGTTGCGTACATGACAGTATCGGTCTCCGTACCGATGCAGGGATTACATACAAGCAGACGGCTGGGAGAATTCCGGCGCTGGGGCTTGAACGGCCCGAACTTTATCTCGAAAACCTGAATCAGTACCAGCGCGTGATGAAACAGCGCGACACGGCCGGCCGCGATCTCGCGGACAGGCGCATGCAAATCGCTAAAAAGGCGTCGCAGGTCTTTAACTCGCGGCTCTATGATTTTTTCAAGAAAGTACTGGCCGCGGATTCAGAACAAACGGATTTTGCGCATGCGCTGGACATGTTCGCGGAATTCTCGCGCCAGGATCTGGCGCTTGATTTGAAAAATCCGCGCAGCCAGCTTGCCTGGCCGATGCTGACCCGCTACTTTGCCCTTAAAGACCGTGCTCCGAAAATCAATCAGGACGAAGTGCACAAAGATTGGCAGCGGCTCCTGCGGTTTGCCCGTGAGAAAAACATTCAGCATGAGCTGCTTGCGGGTTTGGTTCAACCGTTCGTAGGGGCCGGTTCTAAACCGGCCCGTGGAATTGCGGTCAATCAAGGGCGGGTTGTGAACCCGCCCCTACAAAAAAATGCTGTGTCGGTTGCGCCATTAGCAGCAGCTGTGAAAGCCGGAAGTCAAGCGGTGGATCGCCGGACACTCTGGGAATCGTTTTACGAAAAAGCCGCCCCTGCAGGTTTTCGCTTCAAGGATTATCCGGCGCTCAGCCTGGCGGAAGGCGCAAAAATTCTCGAAGAAGAACTGGATTTTAAACTGCTTGCGTCGGAAGCGGACAAACTGCGTGGCGCTCTTTTTTCAAAACTTGCGGTGAAGCCTGCAGAAAAACAGATTTTGCAGGAGTATGCACAGTTTGTCAGTCTGGAAAAACTTCTTGGCTTGAAGTGGACCCGCGAAGATTACCTGGAGTTTAAACAGCCCACTCACTCGTCATTGCGAGGACGCAATGACAGTCATGCACGTAACGCTGATGGCGTTATGTCATTCTCGTCATTGCGAGGAGGCGAAGCCGACGAAGCAATCTCTGAAGAACAAGGTGACGCTGACTTGCAGAGGGGTGCGCGTGAAGCCCTCCATTTTTACGACCTGGCGGTGAAAAGGGAAGACGCATTTTTAACTCAAATCGAAAACGGCCTGAAATCACTTCAAGCTGATAATCCCGCGAATGCCGGCCCGGCGGTCATTATTGCCGGCGGTTTTCATACTGCAGGCCTTATCGAACAGCTTAAGAAAAATAAAATTTCTTATGCGGTGCTAACGCCGCACATGCAAGCCGTGGAATCCGGCGAGACTTATTTGCGCGCCATGACCGGCGCTAACATTCATCCCGCAGGCCTTTACCCCTTTTACACAACAAAAACCGCCGCCCCGGCGGCACTTGCTACTTTGCGCACCGCCGGTATGCTGACCGTCTGGAACGGAGCACTGCCAAAGCCTATCGCGGCCCGCCGCGCCGCTCAGCGCGCTGAAATCTTTAAAGCCGGCCGCTTAGCCGGAGCGCATGTTGACGCTCTGTTGACAGCGAAAAGTGAGATGCGCACTGAAAAGCCGGGTGTGTACTCGCTGCTGCTGGATTTGGAAAAATCGGCGGAGGAACAACTGGCGCAGCTTGCGGGGGTTCCCGCTGCCGGCGATTTTGCGCTGCGAGTTGTGCCGCGGACAGCGGCGCAGAGAAAAGAACTTGAGAGTTTTGATTTTACGGCGCTGAAAATAAGTTTTGACTGGAAGGCCCGCCTTTATGAAATGTTCAAGACGGGGCAAGTGGAGAGAATTGAACAGCAGGATGGCGGCCTTGCGGTTCATTTCAAAGCCTCCTGGCCGATGGAGGATACGCTTGCGTTTTCAGCGATCCATCTGGAGTTTGTTTCAGGCAAAGGCTTCTACCGCATGTCGCAGGCCTTTCAGAATTTTATCAACCAGCCTAAAAAATGGCAGGAGAAAGATGGGCTGAACGCTTTGAACGGTGGTCTTGCATTTTTGGAGCTGATCGAACAGCCGTATGGTTTGGCGGCTGAGGAGCACTTGAATACGCTCG
This sequence comes from Candidatus Omnitrophota bacterium, assembly GCA_023247135.1. Taxonomy (GTDB): domain Bacteria; phylum Omnitrophota; class Omnitrophia; order Omnitrophales; family Aquincolibacteriaceae; genus JAHFHB01. The sequence continues at coordinate 1,435 of JAHFHB010000229.1, read as the reverse complement.
CGGATCTTTTTGACGGGTGGCCACGCACCAGGCTTTTAGATGAGGCTGCCTATGCAAGTCGTCTGCAGGCATTTGTTAAGGCAGAACAAGCGCAGGAAAAAGCCAGGGCCGCAGCCGCACAGGCTCCGCCTGCTGAAGCCGCTCTGCAGGACAAACCTGCTGCGGCGATTCCGAAAGTTTCTTCGCAGGCACAAGTGCAGCCGTTGGCGGAGATCAGCCGAGGGTTGCGGGAAACGGCCAGAGGCGCCTTCTTCGGACAGGTGCCGCCGAACAGCTTCTTCCTGGCGCAGGATCGAAGGCTGCATGTCCGTATGCGGGACTTCTCCACGATGCCGCCAGTTTTTCTTTTTTCAGGATCGGCCGAGAAGGAATGGTTTTTAGTACGGGTTCCAAGCCCTGTGGAGACCAAGAGCCGCGGAGCTTACGCGTATGCGGCAGCGCTTCCCAACAGCGCGGGTGCCGAAGCCCAGGCATTAAAATCCAATCCGTATTACAAAATTTTAAAAAATACGCCTATCGCTTTGAATGGCCTGCGCGGCAGCGGATTGACTTCGGATCTAACTCGTCTGGCAAAAGACGTTCCTGAATGGATGGCGGTTCTGCAATCAGCGCTGGCGGCGGCACTGCGTTTGCCGCCGGAGTCCACGCAGGAAAATCTGGAGGCCGGGTTTCAACGGGAACTGGCTGCTTATGGCCCCGTGATGCCGGCTGTGAACCAGCTGGAAGAACGCCGCTTTGCCGGGCAAGCGGCCCTGCAATCCCTTTACCGAGCTACCGCCAAAAAGGAAGATGCCGAGGCGGCTTTGGACAAAACGGAATTGACGAAGGCAGCCCACTCGCTGAAACAGGTTTTAAAGCGTGAATCGGCGCAGGCCAGGGTGGATTTATTTTTGCAAGAGGCGGAGGCCTGGAAACCGGGGAGCACGGTGCCGTCTGAGTTTGTGCGGAAACTTGAAAGATTGACCGGCGATCTTTTGATCCAGGATTTTATGCAGGGGCTTCCCGAAACTTTCGAAGTGGCGAATTATTACGCGGCTCGCCGCCTTTACTGGGCCGGCCGGTTACTCGAACTTCAGCAGCAGGTGGCTGCCGGCAGTTCCCTGGGTGATGCGGAACGCGGGTTGCGCGCGCTTCTTGAAAATCTCAGGATCGCAGACCTGGAAGAGGCATTCACACAGTTGATGCAGGCGGATGCGAAATCCGTCGTGGATGCGTCAAAAACGGCGGATGTGCCTGTCGCCACGGCAGGCCTGTTGATTCAACGCGAAAACGGACTGGCTTATTTTTCAGGCAGCGGCGGTGCTGAAGCCAATGGCGATATGGCGGTGCGCTACCCGCTGACTTTTTTACGCGCCGCGGTTCAGGCGGGAAGTCAACCCATCCTGCTTTATCACTCGCAATCAGGCTTTCCGAATCTGGCGGAACTTTACAATTA
>JAHFHB010000011.1 GCA_023247135.1 Candidatus Omnitrophota bacterium | reverse complement strand
CGGAGAAACGGTTTAATGTAAGGGGCGGGCGCTGGATTTTTCAACAGATCCCCGCCAAAACATTGCGAGAATGACACAACACCAACTTTGTTGTGTACATGACTGTCCTTGTGCGGAGCAGGGACAATCATGTGCGCAGCACCGCTAGTACTGTGTCATTCTGAACTGCCTGTGTACCCACAGGACAGTGAAGAATCTCACGCGAGAGATCCTTCGCCGTCCTGCTTTGCAGGCGGCTCCAGGATGACAGAGGGAAGGACTTAGAAGGTGCCAAACTCAAGAAATTATATGCTAAAAATTCGAACGCAAAAATCAGCGCTTTTTGAATGAATCGAAAGCAACGGCGAGAGCGCCGAGATTACCGGCTTTCGTGCCTAACCCCGTGCGCTTGATCTGAAAATTTTTAAACGCTTCGGGCCAGGCTTCTTTTTTAATGCTGCGCCGCAGAGCTTGCCAAAAAACCGGCGGAGCCGATCGGATCACGCCCCCGCCAAGCACGATCAAAGGCGGGTTCAGCGTATTCATCACATTGGCCAGGCCCACGCCGAGATACAGTCCGGACCGTTTAAAAGCATCGCGGGCGAGACGGTCGCCGTGAAGCGCGGCGGTGCTCAATTCGCGCGCAGCCAGCCGGCCATCCTTCCGGAATCCTTCTAGTTTTTTATAGCATGTCGTCTGGATCTGTTTTTTGACGTAGGTTTCAACCGCGGTTCCCGAGGCATACGCTTCAAGACAGCCCTGCTTGCCGCATTTGCAAAGATCTCCGCCCGGAACAAGCGTCACATGCCCGATTTCGCCCGCCACAAATCCAGCGCCTTCAAGCAGCTGCCCGTTGATCACGATGCCGCTTCCCACGCCGGTGCTTACGGTCACATAAACAAAATTTTTAAAACCCTTCGCAGCGCCAAAAAGCATTTCACCGAGGGCCGCAGCATTGGCATCATTGACCAGACGCACCGGCAGATGCAGATTGCGTTTGAGGATTGAGCCCAGCGGCAGTCCCTGCCACCCGGGCAAATTAGGCGACTTGGGAACGACTCCCCGCGCCGTATCCACGGCACCGGGCAGACAAACACCCGCTCCGGTAAGGCCGGCCCGGGCAGAATGCGGAAGAGACGTCACAAGATACCGGCAGGCGTGAACGAGCTCACTGGCCGAGGCCTTGGCCTCCCGGCCAGAGAGGGTCTTGAGTTCTACACAGCCCAGAAGACGCCCCTGGTCCGTACCTGCTGTGATTGAAATCTTAGTTCCGCCGATGTCAATGCCAAGCGCTGTTTTCATATCCCATTTATTTAAAATTTAAATGGGCAGGGAGGGAATTGAACCCCCGACACAGGGATTTTCAGTCCCTTGCTCTACCGACTGAGCTACCTGCCCGTGAATGAAGGCTGTGAGGAGTGGCCATGATAAAGGAGGCCGCGGACAGTGTCAAGATTGAAGGCCCTGAACTGTTTCCGCAGGCGGCAAATCGGCCTGGGATTTCAGTTTTTGGATGCGGGCGCCCGGGAAATAGTAATCGAGAATCTGCTTGTAGGTGTATCCCAGCTCTCCCATTTTCTTGGCGCCGTACTGGCACAGGCCCACGCCATGCCCCCAGCCGCGCCCCTGAAAAATAAACCGCCCGCCTTCAAAACGAATGGTTTGAATCAGCGTGCTTTTGAACTTCATCGGTCCCATCCAGATTCTGAAATCGTTCGAGGGTACTTTGATTTTTCCGGTCGCGTATTGAATTTCAAAATTACGCGCACGTCCCGAAGCATCGATATCCACCGCGTGAATGCCGCGGATATCCGGCAAAGGATGGCCGCCCCGCGCCAGCGCCTTCTGAATCTCGGCGGGGGTCCAGGCATTGCGCCAGCGGGAATGCTGCGACTCCTTGCAAAAACCACATTCGCCTCCCTGCAGCGCGGGGTGCGGCTCCACAGGCCAGATGAAATCAGCCCTGGTCGTGCTGCCGCCGCAAGTTGAATGAAAATAAGCGGAGAAAATCTTCCCGTCGTAAGTGAGAATTTCTCCCTGCGTCACATCGACAGCGCGGGTCGTCGAAGGTTTTTCGTGGCTCATGCCGCCATAAACCTGGCTGATGACATCATCAGAAACCGCGTAGGATTCCTGACGATTTTGAATCATTTTGAAAAGCGCGTAGGTGCGCGAAACCACAGCCTGCGCTTTCAAAGACTCTGCCGTCCAGCCGGGGTTGGCTTCCAGCGGCAAAACGCCTTTTAAATAATCGTCCAGCGCGATTTCATTGACCACGATCAAGCGGCCGCCCTCGCTTTGAAAAAACTCCAGACTATCGCGATAACTGCGCGGGCCGATGCGCAGTTTCCCGTCTCCCACATCCACAATGACCGGCGGATGAGAGAATTTTTGCGTTCCAAGTTGAATCCCCTGTGCGGAAGCCCGGACAGCCGTATCCGCCAGGCGCTTGCCCTGAAACAGCGTGTGGCCGTCCCCGTCGAAAACATGAAATGGAGAATCGCTGGAAATGCGCACGGCTTCGGAGCTCCGGGTGATCGCAACCCGCACCCGCGGTCTTTGCTGATACTCCGCAGGAATTTCCACTGCAGATTTTTTAATTTCGACAGGTTTGGCAGCCGTGCCTTTGGCCGGACTCCACAAAAGAAGGGCAAAGCAAAAAAAGAGGCGGTTCAGCATTAAAAAGGGCATGGGGTATTCTAACAAAACGAAAGGCGAATGCCAGAAGCGATTCTCTAGACGCGGCCGATCAGCACGTCATCATGAACTTCAACGACGTGCTTCGTTTCCGCCAGCGTGCAGCGGCTTAAAGGGTAAGTGCAAAGACCAATCACGGATTGGCTCGGAATCCAGGCAGCCATTTTCTTCTCATACTCGTGCAGACGCGCCTCATCCTGATGCGGAATCACGCCGGCATCACCGGCACCCCTGACCACTTTATGCCCAAGCGCTTTGGCGGCCGCAACCGCCTGGGCTGCATTCTGGAGAGCTTTTTCTTCGTCGAAGCGCCCGTGGGTGAGATACCACTCATTCGCAGAAAGAATCTTGAAACTGCCGCGATCCCTGTAAATGTCCAGGTCCATGACAACGGATTTCATCATCTCGTAAGCCTTGGCAACACCGAAACTATCCGGCACCAGCCACAGGCAGGCTTCATCTTGAATCAGCCCTGCCCTGAAATAGGCGGTCAAAATTTCAAAATAATCCTGCGCTTCATGATAAAACTGATACAGGTGCATCCCCGGTTTAAGGGTATGCACACTGTTTAATTCCCAATGCTGCACCCAGCAACTCCTTTACACAAATTCATGAAACAACTAAAACTGTTTAAAGATACACCCTTTTCGCTAAAAAAACAAACCAGGGCCGTAAATAAAAAGCCGGCATCCCCTTGAAAAGGACGCCGGCTTTCATGCGAATCGCTGTTGTTTTAGCGAATGCTTACTTGGTGCTCAGGTAAGAACTGAGCTTGGCCCAAGTTTTACGCCCGCAAACACCGTCCGCATTCAGACCATTGTCGGACTGAAAAGCCTTGATGGCCGCGCGCGTTCCGGAACCCACCTTGCCATCCAAAGCGCCCTTGTAATACCCGGCGCTCTTAAGCGCCTGCTGAATCTGGGCTGAGGGTAGTGTGAAACCCGACGGCGTTTTGTACATGCCCTTGATCACGCTGGCTTCCTCGTTCAAGGAGCCAATACGGCCTTCCGACTGCTGAAGCTCGGATTTGAGCTGATTCCGATGGCCTTCTTCATCCTGAAGCGACGCGCGCGTTTCCTGAAGCGCTTCATCCAGGCGAACAAGTTCGTCCGTAATTACACCCACCTGCGCCTGCAGTGCTTTTACATCTTTGTTCTTACGCGCACAACCGGTCGCGGAAAACATCACCAACAAACTCACCATCAGAAGCGGCACAAACTTGCTTTTCATGAACAATCTCCTCGTTGAAACATCTGTGTTTGGGGCAGTTAAAAAAAACAGCGGGTGGCGAATCCTGGGAGAGTTTAGCAAATCAACGCCTTGAAATCAAGGTGCGCAAATTATCCGTATGGGCTAGCATCGTCGCAGGTGCTCCGATACTGCGCTTCACATCCCGGAGGCATGTGTAAGCTAGGCGGCTTTGACCAGGGCGTCGAAAAGGGCTTCTTTACCGTAGTGGCGCGCCAAGGCCAGAATGTCATTTTCATGACGGTCCATCCATTGGCTCAAAAGGTAGGCCTGCTGGGATTGCTCGGTATTGCCCGGGAAAAAGCCGTCATAGCTGACGGTCATAGCGCCGCAAAGGTCTGAAACGATATCCCCCATGCGGGCATCCCGGATAAATTCACGCAAGTTTAAAAGGTGGTAAATCACCCGGTCGACCATGGCCCGGCGGACAGGTTTTTGGTGAGCGGCCAGATTCATCATAAAGGCAAAGAAGGTAAGAATATGCATGGCGTGGTGCGCTTCACGCACGGTGACGTCTTCATTCTCAAGATCCAGAAAATTGCCCGTATGGCCCAGGGCCTCTGTGTCAATTTCCAGACCGTCTTCATGTCTTTTCTTCATCACACCCTCTGTCCTAGTTAGCACCCGCGCTTGTTGCGCGGGTACGAGCCAATCGGACCTCAAGGAAATACCCGTATTGGCTCGCACTGAGTTGCTGAAGCGAATGAATAAGCTGGGCAAGAATAATCCTTCTAAGTCATTGTGTCAAATACTATTAAAATGTTTTATTAACATCTTAGTATTATTAAAATAATTTAAGACTAATCCAAGACTTTACGAGGGTTTGACACTAACAGCGGTTAATGAGGGTGGGTTGGGAAGCTATTTTTTAGCCGATTCACGAATGAGTTCTTTGCCGGTAAACCGCAGCACGTCGGTTTTTTGCACGCGCTCGTCCCGAAAGGTTTCATCGGTATCAAAAACTTTGATAGAGGCCAGCAATGTGCCGTCAATGGGCGGCACAAAGTTTACCGTTTGGCCTTTCTCAAGAATTTTGACATACAGCGGCGTTTTGCGATTTTGATCGACTTTCAGGATGGCTGCCGCGATTTTAAGCTGGCTTTCATTTTTGATCTCAATGGCATGTGCCTGGGGGGCCGCAAAGAAAGTTATCATCAAAAAAGCGCTTAGCGATAAAGACAAGGATTTGCGTGTCATAAAATCTCCTTAGGAGTTACGGGGTTCACGGCCTCAGAAAAAGCTGAAATAAGTATACACCTTTTATCGGCCAAACAAGGGCAGGCTAAAGCCTGTCTTCAGGATCGTTTTCAGCCTTGTATTTGATGCATAAGCTTGTCTCGCAGCTCATCAATCTGCTTGAGCAGATAAGCAGGCACTAAATTATCACTGGCAAGCTCGCGCCGGGCGCTGTCAAGCGAGGAACTCAAACGCTTCAGCAGCGTCAAACGCTTTTGTTCACGCATCGCCTGAGACCCTTCGCTGGCAAGTTTTTCATCCATGATGCGCTTCATCTGCGCCCGTACCGCTTGCGGCTCGCGGGCTTTCTTGAGCACCGACTCCTGAAGCTCGCCTAAATCTTCGGGGGTGAATTTTTCGCTCTGCTTGGCCAAGCGCAGCAGATTCACCGAATCATAATGCGGCAATTGTTCCGGCTTGGTCTCCTCAATTTTGCTCACATCCGCAAAGCGGGGTTCTTCGCGTTCAAGAAACTCGTAGGACTTGATCAACTTGGAGGCCGTGGTCAGTTTGAGCGACAGCTCCTTGTTGCAATAAGTCTCAAACGTGATGTAGCCCCAGTTTTTGAAAAGTTTGTCTTTGTAAATCGAAAACAAAAACTGGCCGAGCTCAACCCAGCTGGTTTTAAAATGACGCGCGGCCTGTAAAACCTGTTCGCGCAGTGCATCGGTGGATGCGGAAAGAGATGAAGACGAAACCATGTTGCCTCCTAAATGACTGGGCCCGCCTGCGCCAGTTCCGGCATCAAGCCTGCGGCCACTTCCATGAAATTTTTCTTAAACAATTCCGCCAAATGCCGCGCCGCTTTTTCGTAAGCAGCCGGATCACTCCAAGCCTCCCGGGGATTCAACAAGGCCGCAGCAACATCCGGACATGCCAACGGAACCTCTGTTCCGAAAATGGAATCCCGGCGAAAAGCGGCCGTATTCAGCGCGCCCGACAAAACTGCCCGGACAAGCGCCCGGGTCACCGCAAGCGGCATGCGCTTGCCTATGCCATAGCCGCCGCCAGACCAACCCGTGTTCACCAACCAAACGGAAGTCCCGTGTTTGCGTATCTTATCACGAAGCAGGCCCGCATAGACAGTGGGTGCCAGCGGCATGAACGGCGCGCCAAAGCAGGCGCTGAAAACCGCCTGAGGCGTTTTGATGCCCGTTTCCGTGCCGGCCACCTTGGCCGTGTAGCCTGAGAGAAAATGATAAACCGCCTGGTCCGGGGTCAACCGCGAGATCGGCGGCAATACGCCGAAGGCATCGCAGGCCAACATCAAAATATGCCTGGGCTGGCCGCCCACTCCCTTGAGCGTCATGCGCGGAATGAACGCGATTGGATAAATTGCCCGGGTATTTTCCGTAATGCGGTCACTCTGAAAATCAACCGCCTGCGTGGCAGGATCCAGTTCGACATTTTCTAAAATCGTGCCCCGCCGCTGGCAGGCTGTATAAATCTCAGGCTCGCCCTCCGCCGAAAGACGAATGACCTTGGCATAGCAGCCGCCTTCGAAATTAAAAACACCGTGGTCACCCCAACCATGTTCGTCATCCCCGATCAACGTGCGGCCGGGATCGGCGGAAAGCGTTGTTTTGCCGGTTCCAGAAAGCCCGAAGAAAAGCGCGCAGTCATTTTCATCCGCGCCATAATTGGCCGCCGAATGCAGCGGTAAAACGCCCTGCTCCGGCATGCGGTAGTTCATCACGGTAAAAACGGATTTCTTGATCTCGCCGGCATACCCCGTGCCCGCGATTAAAATGATATTTTCACCCAAGTGAATCAGGATGCAGGCATCGCCCGAGGTTCCATCCACCGCCGGATCGAGACAAAGGCCCGGAGCGTGCAAAATCGTCAGTTCAGGAGCCCCGGTTAAAACCGGCGGCATGCCCTGCCGGCTGCCGAGAAACATGGCTCCGGTAAAGAGCGCATAAACGGCTTTTTCGGTGATCACGCGCAAGCTCAAACGGCAGTCAGGGTCGGCTCCGGCAAAGGCATCGCGCACAAAAAAACTTTTCCGGTTGAGATAACTGACAATTTTCTTTTTGAGTTTCTGAAACAACGCCTCATCGCAGGGGTGATTGACCTTGCCCCAGTGAATTTTCTTTTCAGAACCAGGCTCGCGGACAAAGGCTTTGGCTTCGGGGATGCGTCCGGTGTACTTGCCCGTGTAAAGCACCAGGGCGCCTTCACGGCTGGCGCTGCACTCTCCGCGGCGCAAGGCTTCGTTATAAAGAAACTCCGCTGACGCATTCAGATGTTCCGCCGGCGGCACTTGAAGACCTAATCGGAGAAGAAAATTTTTCATTTTTCCATTTCGTAGCGATTGCCAAGAATTTCAAATTCAAGCGGGTTCTCATTTTTCAACCCGAGCCTGTCGAGTAATTCCTGCAGCGGATGAAGTCCGCGCGATTTGTACATGTCCGGCACGGTTTCCACTTCACCTTCGAAGATTCCCTGCGGGGTAAAAATACGGATGACATCCCCCTCGAAAATTTCCCGGCCGCTTTTGTCTACGATTCCGGTGGCCTGCATCAAATCGCAATCGTCATAGCTCGCATCTTTGACCGGCAGACCGCGCCCCTGATTCGTGCCGCAGTCGTCCTTGCAAAGCACAACCGCAAGCAGTTTTTGATAGCCGGCAAAGTACATTTTCTTTTCCGGAAAGTGCCACACACGAAAGCGTAGATTCATGCGTCCGCCAGCTTTCCGTCATTGCGAGCCCGCCTGCCGAAGGCAGGACGAGGCGAAGCAATCTCGGTTTTTACTCTGGGATTGCTTCGTCGCAAAAACCGCTCCTCGCAATGACAACTACGCGTTGCGGCCCAAATGGCACTTTTGCAAATATGCCTCATAGGCCTAAAAAATCTTTGTATTCTTTGGTGATAATCTCTGCCGTGCGCGGGTGGATTTTCTTTTCACTCGCTGAGGCAGTACTGCCTCCGGCGGGATTGCTTTTGACTGTAACGTACTTGATAAGTTCATGCGCAGTCAGCACTTCCGCGCCCCAGGTCTTGGCCCGGTCATAAACCCCCCGGTCGCTAGAAACCACCAACAGTGCGGCGGGATCCTCCGCTTCACGAACCAGCTTGAAAATCCGGCGGTCGGCATCTTCCTTTGCCGTGGTGTAAATATGGGTCGTGGTCGGCGTGGCTTTCTCATGCAGGACTTCCTCATTTTTACGGCCATCGAAAACCACGATCACATCTTCAATGTCGCGTCGCTTCGATTTGAAAAGATGGCAAAGGCTTGTCACGCCTTCACGTGCGGCCAGCAAGTTTTTAGGGATATGCCGCCTTAAATCCGCGACGGCAAAAATCACATTGTAGCCATCGACAATCAGGGTCTTTTTCATACAAGTGCGGTTTTTCTCAAAAGACAGCGGAGCGCAGCGGCAAACTGCACTTTACGGAACCCAAACGCTCGCACGTACGGCGTTTCGCACGACAAGCAGTCCGGTCCGTAGGGGTCGCGTAAAAAAATCACAGCGGCTTCTCCGGCAGATTCAATACGGTTCAGAAGTTGCTTTGAACCAGGGTAAAGATGCGGATCGAAACAAAGATAAAGAACTTTTCGGGCTCCGAGTCCACCTGTAAGCGTCTGGATCTCGTTTTCGTTGGGATCGAGTGAAGATCGCCGCAAGTCTGCCCCGCAAACCCCAAGCCCCTGAAGTTCCCTGGCCAGCCAGCTCCCCAAATCAAGCGTGTCAGCTTCCATGGCAATACGTTCTGCCAGAAAGGTCAGATCAGGATAGATCACTGTCAACGAGTCGCCCTTTTCAAAACTAGGGCCCAGCCGTCTCAAGCTTTCAACGGCCGCTTTGGCAACGCCTTCGCCGGCAATTTTCGCAGCAAGAATAGCTCCTTCGGATTCTGCAAAGGCTTCTGGCGCAGAGAAACGTTCGGGACGTGCGTGAATAAACCGTTTCAGGCGTTCGGCACTGGCTTCAAGTTCTTCAGATGGCAGCTGTTTTTCAACAATCGCTTGCTGCAAATGCTGCGCGGCTTCACGTGCGGCAGAAATATCGGAACAAATCAAAATTAAATCGTGACCGGCCGCAGCCGCGCGAACGGCGGACTCGCCGATAGTTCCAAAGTTTTTCAGCGCACCCATTTCAAGGTCATCGGACAAAATCAAGCCTTGAAAACCAAGGTCTTCGCGTAGAAATTCATGGACCAGCCGGCGCGAAAAAGTGGCGGGCTGCCTCACGCCGTCTTCGAGACGCGGATAAACCGGATGCGAGGTCATGGTGGCATCTACGCCAGCCTCCATGGCGGCCACAAAAGGAATTTTATGAATGGCTTCAAATTCTTCCGTGGTAGTTTCAAGCACGGGCAGATCCAGATGCGCATCCAGCGAAGATTGCCCCTGCCCCGGAAAGTGTTTGGCGCAGGCGGCGAGACCCCGCGAGCGCATGCCGCGGATACGGGCGCTCCCCAGGCGCGCCACCAAAGCCGGATCCGCGCCGTACGAACGGATACCGATGTTCGGGCTGTACGCCGCGGTCAAAACATCCAGCGTGGGTGCCAGATTAAGATCAAGGCCCAGCCGCCGCAGCTCAGCAGCTCCAATCTGGCCCTGCCGCTCGGCCCAATCTTCACGTCCGCTTTGGCCTAAGGTCAGATTATCCGGGAAAAAAGTGACGCCTTCGTTGAGATGAACGACACGGCCGCCTTCATGATCGACGGCCACAATCAAGCGCCGGCCCAGACGGGATTCCAGATTCTGCAGAAAGCGTTTAAATTTTTGCGCGTCCTGAAAGTTGCGGCGAAAAATGATCAAGCCGGCGGCCTGCGTTTCCTCAAAAAGGGCCGCCACCTCCCCTTCCGTCAACGTACCGGGAACCCCCAGCATAAGTTTAGACCCTGCCAGCTCTTTGATCTTTTGATCCATGCGATTAGCCTATCCCCTTTATTCCGGGCGTGTTCTGTAACGCTTACCCGGCCATCCGGTCAACACGCTCGGAAATCCAGAGTTTCAGCAAAGAGGTTCGAGGGACTCCAATGCGTGAAGCTTCCCGGTCCACCCGGTCTAAAATCGGCTGAGGAATATCAATATTGATCCGCTGGATGGGATAATCCACTTTAGCGGTAGAAAGATCCAAGTGTTCTACCGCACGGCCTTCTTCAAAAGCGCAATCAAATTCTGCCGCTCCAATTTTTTTATTTTGCTTTTTCATTTTCAATTTTCTCCCTATAAAGTTGTTCTTCATCCGGCCTGCTTCTTCTTGCCGAGATCAAACGAATCGCATCGCTGCGAACGGTAAAAACACAGGAATAAAACTTCTCGTTCACCTTAGCAATTCTCAAAAAACGGCGCTCGTCCACTGTCCGCGCTTCTACTTCAACGGCCGGAACGGTCCAAAGCTGTTTAGCAGCTTCCAGAGAGAGCCCGTGCTTTTCCAGATTCGCAGCCGATTTCTCGGGATTAAACTCAAAATCCATACTAAAATAATACCTTTTTAATGCAAAAAATCAACCTATTAATTGAGAAGTTCCGCAACCCTTAGGTTCCAAACAAGTTACATGCGCGCAGGCACCACTGATTTGCCACAACCAGAAGGGGGAACAAAAGATGAAAAAGCATATCGGTTAAGTTTCTTTGAAGAAATCGCCGAAGGCTTTGGCGTGGCGGTGGATGCATTGACGGGCGGCTTCTTCCTCAGAAACCTTGTGGCCTTCGACACGTTCCAGGGACTTACGCAGTTTTTCGATGGCGAGGATTTCTTCGGCGAGTTTGACTTTGAACAAGCTATCAGCGTCTTCAAATGAAATCCCAACTTTAGACCGGTGAGTCTTTTTGTCTTCCTGGGAATAAACCACTCGGCCATGCAGATGAAACAATTTATCCTGGACGGGAATATCGACTTCAATCGCCGATTGCGGCGGAACCTTGTGGTCGCAAAAAAAGCAAAGCCCGCCGGCTGAAATATTTTCGGATTGGCAGCGCGCAAGGTGGGGATCGGTCGTTTCCCGCACTTGGATGGGGCATTCAATCGGGTGGCGGAAGAATTTGCGCTGGTCTTGAAGTTTCGGCATGTCCAGAAATCTCCTTAGAAAGAGAAGCCGCTCATTCGACGACGCATGAAGATTATTCTACAGGGCAATGCCTCAATTAGCCAGCGCTGTTCAACACACAGCATAGATCGATAGCAGACGCTATAAAATGCCATTACTCCGGAACACTTTTAAGGTGCGTTAAAACAGAAGCCAGCTTGGCGCCCACCGCCAGTACGGCCGTTTGCAGTTTTTCATCTTTAAGATGCCCGTCGGGCAGAAATGCCTCATGAGCCTTGCTCACCGCCACTTGATCAGGAATGACCAAAACCTGAATATTCCCCAAGATCGCTCGGACATGGACGAGTCCGCGCAAACCGCCAAGCGCTCCCGGCGATGCCGAGACCAACCCAGCCGTTTTTCCTTTAAAACAGGCCAAGGGAATTTCTGACGGTGATTCAGCGCGCGAGCACCAATCCAGGGTGTTTTTTAAAAGCGGTGTAATCGAACTGTTGTATTCCGGACAACTCAGTAAAAGTCCGTCATGTTCAAGCATGAGTTTTTTGAACAACTTGACGTTCGCAGGCAATCCTTCGCGGGTTTCAAGATCACCGTCATAAAGCGGCATCGGATAATCGCGCAAATCGACCAGCTTCACCTCTGCACCGGCATCACGCGCGCCCTGTACGGAAATCTGGATAAGCTTTTTGTTGAGAGAATCCTGACGGGCGCTTCCGGCAAAGGCAAGAATGTTTGGCTTTTTCATGATGGCAGAATCCTTACTTTGAAGTTTTGTAAAATCCCACGGCCCAAAAACGAATTATACCGTAAACCCATCGATTCCTTCATAAAGGATTCCGGCTAGAATTAAGTATTGTGTCCCCGGAATAGGCCATGCTATTCTGCTTTTCATGAGGAAAATCAACTACGGCCGGCTTGTGACCGAACAGGTGAATCCGCGCACACGTCAAATCGACCGCGTGACGGTTGAGCAGGCGCTTTTACTGATGGCGCGTGAAGACGCGGGTGTTCCCGCCGCGGTTTTGCGTGAGAAAAAAAATATCGCCCGCGCGGTCAAGCTGATCGTGACAGAACTTAAACGAGGCGGCCGGCTTTTTTTTGCGGGCGCTGGCACAAGCGGCCGGCTGGGCGTGATTGAAGCTGCCGAATGCCCGCCTACCTTTAATACTCCCCCCTCGCTCGTGCAGGCCGTCATGGCCGGCGGCAAAAACGCCGTCTTCCATTCTAAAGAAGGGGCTGAGGATGACGCCCGTAACGCCAGAAAAATCTTTCAGGAACGCCTGCGGCTGCATGACGTGGTGGTGGGCGTTGCCGCAAGCGGCGTCACACCCTTTGTGCTGGGCGCTCTGCAAACCGCGCGTGCCAAGCGGCTTAAAACAATTCTGGTGACCTGTAATAAAAACCTGCCTGTCCGTAATCCGGCGGATTGCGTGATTGCTCCCGTGGTCGGTCCCGAAGTGATCTCCGGATCGACCCGGCTGAAAGCCGGCACGGCCACTAAACTCGTCCTCAACATGCTGACGGTTCTGTCCATGGTTCAACTCGGCAAAGTCTATGAGAACTGGATGGTGGATCTGCAACCGAAATCCAAGAAACTGCAGGCCCGCGCTCTGCGGCTGCTGGAACATTTGGGCGGCGTGCCGCAAAAAAGTTCGGGAAAAATTTTTCTGGAATCCGGAAAAAACGTGAAAACAGCCATTCTGATGGCGCGGGCCGGACTGGACGCCCCGTCTGCCCGTCAAAAACTGGCAGCCTCTGCGGGTTTTTTGGCCAGGGCCCTGCGTTCATGACACAGCTCGCGCTCGGCTTGATGTCGGGCACCTCTGCGGACGGACTTTCCATCGCACTGGCTTCTTTCAAGAATAAAAAAATTCAACTCAAAGGCTATGCCGAGTTCCCCTACCCCAAACCGCTGGCTGAAATTATCCGGCTTGCGGCAAGTCTGCCGGCCTCTGCACTTTCGCAACTCAATTTTAGTCTGGGGCATTTTTTTGCCGATAAAACGCTGGCCTTTCTCAAAAAAGAGGGCGTATCTCCCGCCAAAGTAAGCGTCATCGGTTCGCACGGACAGACGGTCTATCACGGCCCCCGCGACCGGACACCCAACACGCTCCAGATTGCCGAACCAGCCGTCATCGCTGAAAAAACGGGAATTACAGTCGTGGCGGATTTCAGGCCGCGCGATATCGCCGCCGGCGGAGAAGGCGCGCCACTCGTACCTTTTTTTGATCAAACTTTTTTTTCGTCCTCAAGCGGGCGTGCACTGCAAAATATCGGCGGCATTGCAAACGTCACGTTTGTCAAAAAGGGCGCCCGGACACTCGCATTTGATAACGGGCCCGGCAATACGCTGCTAGATCATGCCGTCAGACGGCTTACACGCGGAAACAAAGACTACGACCACGCCGGAGCTTGGGCACGCAGGGGACAAATCATAAGACCGCTAGCGAAACGCTTGGCCCAACACCCTTATTTCAAAAAACGGCCTCCCAAATCCACGGGACCTGAACTGTGGAATGAAACGCTTCTACCTGCGGGGTTTTGGAAAGAGCGGCCTGAAGATATTCTGGCCACCCTGACTTATTTCACAGCCTGGGCGATTGCCGACAGTTACAAACTCTTTGCACCTTTCCAGATTAAAGAAATCGTTGTGAGCGGCGGCGGTGCGCTTAATCTTTGTTTGCTGGACCATTTGAGCCGCTTGCTGGCGCCCGCCCGGGTCGTTTCAATTGAAAAATACGGCGTGCCGGTTCAAGCTAAAGAACCGCTGGCGTTTGCATACTTCGGACTCTGCGCTCTGCAAGGAAAAATCAATCATCTGCCGGCTGCGACAGGCGCCCAAGGCTCCCGCGTGCTCGGTAAAATCATTCCCGGGAACACTTATTTGTCATTGCGAGGAGTCCCCCCGAAGGGACGACGCGGCAATCTCAGAAAAACCGAGATTGCTTCGCCTGCTAGGCAGGCTCGCAATGACGGCCGAAGGAGGCTGCATGCAGCTGCTTGATTGGCTGATTGTGTTTGGATTTTGCACGGCAAGCCTTACACTCGGTCTTGTCTTTACCAAAAAAGCGTCAGAAGGCATTGAGTCTTATTTCGCCTCGAACCGGCAATTAGGCTGGTGGCTGGCCGGAACTTCCATGGCCGCTTCTTCGTTTTCTTCAGACACGCCCCTGCTCATCACGGGCATCGTGCGCCAAAAAGGCATCTGGGGTAATTGGGAAGTCTGGGGCCTTGCGATCAGCACGATGCTTGCGGTTTTTTTCTTTTCCAAGTTATGGAAACGCGCAGGCGTCATGACGGAAGTGGAGTTTGTCGAAACGCGTTACAGCGGCAAGCCGGCCGCATTTTTACGGGCCTTCAAAGCACTCTACTGGGGCGTGTTCTACAATATTTTCATCATGGGCGCCTGGCCCATGACCGGCCTGGTGAAGATCATGCAGGAAACCACGCACTGGTCCAAAGTGCAATCGATCGTCTTTGCTCTGGGCCTGACCACCGTGTACTGTTCCCTCTCCGGCTATTGGGGCGTCATCCTCACCGACTTCTTTCAATTCATCATGGCCATGTCCGGCGCCATTGTCCTCGCCATCTATGCCGTCCGCGCGGCAGGCGGCCTCGGGCACATCACCGAAGTCCTGCAGTCTACCGGCAAACTGAATGTCATCCCGCCCCTCTCAGGGGGGTCCCCCTCCGAAGTCCTGGCTTCGCCATTCGGCTGGTTTTTGGGAATCATCCTGATTCAGTGGTGGGCCTGGAAAAATACGGATGGCGGCGGCGTGATCGTTCAACGCATGAATTCCTGCAGGGATGAAAAACAAGCGGCGCTTGCGACGCTATGGTTTAATCTCGCGCAAAATGCGCTGCGCGCCTGGCCCTGGATTTTGACCGCACTCGCTTCGTTGATTCTGCTGCCAAATTTGACGGATCATGAACGGGCGTATCCGCGCCTGGCCATGGCGCTTCTGCCCACAGGCTGGAAGGGCGTGATGGTCGCTTCGTTTTTTGCCGCGTTCATGTCCACCATGAGTACGCTACTCAACTGGGGCTCGTCTTATTTTGTCAGCGATTTCTACAAGCGTTTTGCCGCTCCCGGAAAATCCGAGTCGCATTATGTTCTCGTCGCCCGCATTACGCCAGTCGCACTCGCCGCCTGCGCCATGGTCGTCGCTTTTTTCACCAACTCCATCGGCCACATGTTTACCTTTGTGCTGAATTTGACCGCGGCGATGGGGCCGGTGTTTCTCCTGCGCTGGTTCTGGTGGCGCATCAATCCCTGGAGCGAAATCACAGCACTTGCAGTCAGCCTGCCGGTCATCCTGCTGCGCCCCTGGGTTTTTCAGACTCTGGGGCTTGCGCACAATCTGCCGTTTGACCTGCTTTTTATGATTTTTGGCAGTGCGTTGATTTGGCTGCCTGTGACGTTACTCACCCAGCCGGTCGATACAAAAACTCTCGAAAATTTTTACGCACGCGTG
>JAHFHB010000228.1 GCA_023247135.1 Candidatus Omnitrophota bacterium | reverse complement strand
GTATGCCTGCGACACGCCGCGCTATTTATTTGACGCGGCCAAACGCAGAAAAAACTGCTTTTCGAGGGAGCCCAGGGCACGTTGCTCGATGTGGATCACGGAACGTATCCGTTCGTGACGTCTTCGAACGCGACGGTCGGCGGCGCGCTCGTCGGCTCCGGCATCAGCCCGACGCTGATCGACGGCGTCATTGGCGTGGTGAAGGCGTACACGACCCGCGTGGGGGAGGGGCCGTTTCCCACTGAGTTTTCCGGAAAAATGATGGAGCTCATCCGCAATCGCGGCGAAGAATACGGATCGACGACTGGGCGTCCACGGCGCTGCGGCTGGTTTGACGCCGTGGTGGCCCGGCATGCGGTGCGTATCAACGGCCTGACGGAACTTTCGGTGATGAAGCTCGACGTGCTTTCAGGATTACCGCATGTGAAGATTGCAACGGCTTATCGCGTGGGCGGCAAAGTGATTAAAGACTACCCCCACGCGACGGTAGAGCTTGCGAAAGCGAAGCCGGTCTATGAAACCCTGAAAGGGTGGAACGAGGATCTTTCCGGCGTGCGGCGCTGGCGCGATTTTCCGAAAGCCGCCCAGCGTTATTTGAAACGCCTGGAATTTCTGCTGGAAACACCGATCAAAATCGTCTCTATCGGAAGCAAACGCGAGCAGACTGTTTTTCTTTAAAAACAGCTCCACGTGTTTTCCGGGAACGCAATGCGATGACCAAAACCAACACTCCGGCGCATGTTGCAATCATCATGGATGGCAACGGCCGCTGGGCCCAGTCTCGCGGCCTGCCGCGCATCCGCGGCCATCAAAAAGGCGTGGAACGCGTCGAAGAAGTGATTCAGGCCGCGCCTGATTTTGGCATTCGCTATCTCACCTTGTACGCTTTTTCCAAAGAAAACTGGCAGCGGCCGCGCGAAGAAGTTTCTTTCTTGATGGATCTGCTGGCCCGCTATCTCGATCAGAAACTGGACGAGATGAAGCGCAACAATGTTATTTTTAACACGATTGGGCATACGGCGGATTTGCCGGGCCCGGTCCGGGAAAAAATTCTGCGCAATGTTCAGGAAACCCGGACAAACACAGGCCTTGTCGTGACGTTTGCTTTCAGTTACTCGGCGCGCGCTGAAATTACGGATGCCTGCCGCAAAATCGCGGGCCGTGTCAAAGCCGGAACGCTTCGCGAGGAGGACATTACGGAGCAAACGGTTGCCGACAGCCTCTATACCGCAGGCTTGCCCGATCCGGATCTTTTAATCCGCACCAGCGGCGAGATGCGGATCAGCAATTTTCTGCTTTGGCAGATTTCCTATGCAGAACTGTATGTAACGGATAAACTATGGCCGGATTTCACCCGGGAAGAGTTTTCCCGGGCGCTGGAATCTTATCAACAGCGTGAGCGGCGCTTCGGCCGAACCGATGCCGCGCCTCACGCGGCATCTTAAGGGATTTAAATTCATGGCACAGGCAATGAGCCAACTCGGAAAACGCCTTTTTTCGTCGGTCTTTTTTATTTCGGCGAGCATCTTTGCTATTTTTGGGCCGCGCTGGGTTTTTATGACCTGCATGCTCATTCTGGTGGGGATGGCCCAGCGGGAGTTCTACGGGCTTGTCGCGCGCAAGGGAATTCCCGTGGCCAAAGAAATCGGTGTGGGCGCCGGGCTTCTTTTACCGTTCGCCGTATTGCTTTCGCTCGACGGACTTTTTCTCATTTTGACCTGTTTGATTTTATTCATGGCCTATTTTAAACCCGGCCGGCGCGAGCACGGACTGCTGGGGGTGGGGCTGACATTTTTTGGCGTGATTTATGTGAGCTGGTTTTTTTCGCATGCGGTGGCTATCCGCGAACTGTCGCAGGGATCCCGCTGGCTTTTTTATACGGCTCTTCTGGTTAAAGGGGGCGACGCCGGAGCGTATTTTGTCGGAAAAAAATTCGGCCGCACAAAACTGATTGAACACATCAGTCCCAATAAATCGGTGGAGGGCGCCTGGGGCGGTTTTGCTACGACGATCGTGCTTTCCTTGTTGTCTGTTTTTTATCTGCCCGATGTTTCCTTCTGGCACCGCCTCTTTCTCGGTATTTGTATTGCCGTGATCGCGCAGTTGTCGGATTTGGCGGAAAGCCTGATTAAGCGCGACGTCCATGTGAAGGATTCCGGCGAAGTTCCTGGGCTGGGCGGATTTCTGGATGTCCTCGACAGTCTTTTGCTCACGATTCCCTTTGTGTATTATTACCTGACGCAGATCATGGCCCTTCGATGAAAACGATTTCATTGCTTGGTGCGACCGGCTCTATCGGGTTGAACACGCTTAAAATCGTCCGGACGCATCCCCAAGCTTTCAAAGTGGCCGCATTGGCCGCCCGGCGCAGTGCCAAAGAGCTGTATGCGCAAGCGGTGGAATTTCGCCCGAAACTGGTTTGTCTTTATGAGGATCAAGGCGCGGCGTGGCTTGAAAAAAAATTAAAACCGCTCGGCATCCGGGTTGTCACCGGGCCGGAAGGCCTGCTTGCGGCAAGTACCCTGAAAGAAGCTGAGCTTGTTGTTTGCGCGGTGGTCGGGGCAGTGGGGCTGGCACCGCTTTTCGCAGCGGTTCGCGCCGGCAAGGACGCAGCGATTGCCAACAAGGAACCTCTGGTGATGGCGGGCCGGCTGCTCCTCAAAGAGGCGGCCCGTTCCGGCGCGGCCATTCTGCCGGTAGACAGCGAACATTCCGCGCTGTGGCAATGCCTTGAGGGGCACAAGCCCGAAACCGTTAAAAAATTGATCTTAACTTCTTCTGGCGGGCCGTTTCGCATTCGCAAAACCGATTTTAAATCCATCAAGCCGGCGGAAGCTTTAAAGCATCCGCGCTGGAAAATGGGCCCGAAGATCACGATTGATTCGGCAACCATGATGAACAAGGGGCTGGAAGTGATTGAGGCCGTCAATTTGTTCGGCGTCGCTCCGGACCGGGTGGATGTTCTTGTGCACCCCGAATCGATCGTGCACGGCCTTGTGGAATTTGTCGATGGCAGTCAGCTTGCGCACCTCGGCATCACGGACATGCGTCTGCCGATTCAATACGCACTCAGCTATCCCGGGCGTTTGAATAATCATCTGCCGTCGCTGGATTTGGCCAGTTTGAGCCGGCTTCATTTTGAAGAGCCGAACCGTAAAAACTTTCCCTGTCTTGAGCTGGGGTTCGAGGCGGCCCGGCTTGGCGGCACGCACCCCGCGGTGCTGAATGCTGCCAACGAGACGGCCGTAGAATCTTTTCTGAATCACGAGATCCGGTTTACGGATATTCCTGAAGTGATCGGTAAAACCATGCGCGCGCATACTTCCGCGGAAGCGAGCAGTCTTCCCGCGGTGATGGCCGCCGATGCCTGGGCGCGTGAAACGTCCCGGGCCCTGATTGAAAAACGCCGGTCCCCAAAAAAATAAGGATTTTTATGAGTTTGTTCGCATCGCTTCTTCCGACACTGGTTGTTTTCGGTGTCTTGATTTTGATCCATGAGCTTGGCCATTTCATCGCCTGCCGGCTGACCGGCGTACGCGTGGAGAAATTTTCTATCGGTTTCGGCCCCGAAGTGCTGACGTTTGAACACGGAGGAACCCGGTATGCGATTTCACTGCTGCCGCTTGGCGGTTTTGTAAAACCAGCCGGCGAATCATTCAGCGAACTTGAAAATGCGAAATCGGCGCCCGGAGATTATCTCGCGGCCCCGCTGTGTTCCAGGATTCTGATCGTGTGCGCCGGTGTGCTGATGAATTACGTCCTTGCGTTCGTCCTTTTTACCTCTGTGTTCATGTTAGGACGGCCGGTTCCGGGAACGGTGGTGGGCGGTTTTGTGGAAGGCTATCCCGCCAAAACGAGCGGACTTGCGGCAGGCGATAAAATTACGCGGATCGGAGCCAAGTCTGTCGACAGCTGGGCGGCCTTGACGGATGCGATCAATGCCACGACTCAAGCGGAAGTCCTTTTGACCGTGCATCACCGCGATGGCACCGACGGAGTGGTTTCGATTCGGCCCAAAGTCGAAAAAGGGCAGGACCTGTTTG
>JAHFHB010000010.1 GCA_023247135.1 Candidatus Omnitrophota bacterium | reverse complement strand
AAACCAACGCACCCATCGGCAGTAAAATTCTCATGTCCATGCAAAAGGCCCTCGACGTATTCGATGTTGGAAAACGGTTTTTATTCGTCCACCCGTAAAATAGTGATGAAAGCTTCCTGCGGAATCTCCACCGTACCGATCTGCTTCATGCGTTTCTTGCCCTCTTTCTGGCGTTCCAAAAGTTTACGCTTGCGGGAAATATCGCCGCCGTAGCATTTTTCAGTCACGTTTTTACGCAGCGCACTGATCGATTCGCGCGCGATCACTTTGGAGCCGATGGCTGCTTGAATCACCACCTCGAAAAGCTGGCGGTGAATGACTTCCTTCAATTTCTCCGCAAGAATTTTCCCGCGGGCATACGCCTTATCACGCGCCACAATGGAAGAGAGCGCGTCCACCGGGTTATTATTGAGCAAAATGTCGAGCTTGACCAGATCCGATTCACGGTGACCGATAAAATCATAATTCAAGGAACCATAACCGGAAGTCATCGACTTGATCTTGTCATAGAAGTCCATGACCACTTCGCCGAAAGGCATTTCATAGGTCAACACCACGCGCTGGGTGTCCAAATACCCCGTACTCTTGTAAATGCCACGGCGATCCTGGCAAAGCTGCATCACGGGCCCAAGGGCCGTGGCCGGAACCATCACATGCGCACGAATGTACGGTTCTTCAATGTGATCAATCTCATTAGGCGTCGGCAGATGCGACGGGTTTTCAAGAAAGGTCACCTGCCCTTTCACTCCGATGACTTTGTAAACGACGTTCGGCGCCGTGATCAAAAGCTCCAGTCCGAACTCACGCTCCAGGCGCTCTTTGGCGATGTCCATGTGCAGCAGCCCAAGAAATCCGCAGCGAAACCCGAAACCCAGCGAGGCGGAAGTCTCAGGCTCGTAGGTAAAGGAAGAATCATTCAGCCGCAGTTTCCCCAGCGCATCGCGCAATGCCGCAAAGTCAGCGGCTTGAATCGGATAAAGCCCGCAAAAAACCATGGGTTTGATATCCTGATACCCTTCCAAAGGCTCTGCGGCCGGAGCGTTTTGCAGAGTCACCGTATCGCCGATTTTGACATCGCTGATGTCTTTGATGGCGCCGGAAATAAACCCGACTTCCCCGACACTCAGGCTTTCGATGGAGACCGGTTTAGGAATCAGCACACCCAGATTTTCAAGTTCAAAGCGGCCGCCTTTTTGCATGAACATAAACTGATCGCCCTTGCGAATGGCGCCATCCACCACGCGGATGTACGCGATGACGCCCTGGTAACTGTCAAAAACGGAGTCAAACACAAGGGCCTTGAGCGGCGCATCGACTTTGCCCTTCGGCGCGGGAATCCGCTCAAGAATCGCTTCCAGAATTTCCACGGCCCCCTGCCCGCTCTTGGCGCTGGCCAGCAGCACTTCGGATTCCTCCACTCCCAGAAAATCCGCAAGTTCGGTGCGCACCTTATCCGTTTCGGCGGTCGGCAGGTCGATTTTTGAAACGATGGGAATAATGACCATGCTGCGTTCCATGGCCAGGTAAACGTTCGTCACGGTCTGCGCCTGAATACCCTGGCTGGCATCTACCAAGAGCAAAACGCCCTCGCACGCCGCGAGGCTTTTGGAAACTTCGTAAGTAAAATCAATGTGGCCCGGCGTGTCGATCAAATTTAGAATGTAATCCTTGTACGGCATGCGCACAGCGCGCGCCTTGATGGTGATGCCGCGTTCGCGCTCAAGATCCATGTCATCCAGGATCTGATCGCGGAAGTCGCGCTGCGAGATCGTTCCGGTCTGAAGCAAAAGGCGATCCGCCATGGTGGATTTGCCGTGGTCAATGTGGGCAATGATCGAAAAATTGCGGATTTTCTGGGGCTCCATCAACGCGCGCCCCGTAAACCCGCGATGGCTTCGGCCCGGTTCCTATTTCCGAAAACTGCGGTGCCGGCCACAAGGATATCCGCCCCCGCCGCGATGCAGACCGGGGCGGTTTCTTGGTTAACGCCGCCGTCGACGGAAATCATGCCGCTGAAATCACTGCGCAGGCGGCGCACTTTTTCAAGCTGGTCCGCCATAAACGATTGTCCGCCGAAACCGGGCTCGACCGTCATGATCAAAACCAGGTCGAGCAGACCGAGATACGGCAGAATCGTTTCAAGCGCCGTGCGCGGCCGCAGGGAAATTCCCGCCTTGGCGCCCGATTGCTTGATCCAGTCCAGCGCCGGACGGATATCCCGCGCCGCTTCCACGTGAACCGTCAGCCAGTCGGAGCCCGCTTTACGGTAATCCTCAAGCGACTTGAGCGGATCCTCGATCATTAAATGCACGTCCAGCGGCAGTTTTGTGATTTTACGAATCCAGCGGATCACCGGCGGCCCGATCGTCAGATTCGGTACAAAATGCCCGTCCATCACATCCACATGCAGGAGGTCGCAGCCGCTGCGCTCGGCGTCCTGAATCTCCTCACCCAGGCGCGTAAAATCAGCCGAGAGAATGCTGGGTGCCACTTTAACCGTTCGAGTCTTCATGCCACTTCACCTTTTTTTTGCGGCCGGTCCAGATAGGCCTGCAAAATCCTTTGGGCCGCAAGTTTATCGCGCAGCCCTTTGCGATCCTCGCGGCTAACGTCCGCGTCGATAAGCACCTGCTCTACTTCAGCCGTCGTCAGCCGCTCATCGCAAAAATCCCAGTCCAGCGCCAGTTTTGTCTTCAGCCAATCCACCTGCTGAATCACAGCCAGCGCCGCAGGGCCGTTCTCACCTTGCAGATTCAGCGGCAGTCCCACAACGATTTTCTGCACAGCGTAGTCGGCAATCAAAAGGCGCAGCCGCTCGGCCAGGGCTTCCCGGCTTTTAAATGCGATCGTTTCAACAGGTGTCGCCACCGGCAGACGCAAATCCGCATAGGCCACGCCCGCCCGTTTTGCCCCGAGATCAAGTCCGAAAATACCGGGCACCAGATATCCTCAGTTTTTTCCGGATAACGAGCGCACGGCCTTGACCATCTGCCGCACGTACGCCGCCACGGGTCCGATTTGCCCCCGCGCCGCCCGAATGCGTTCCACAATGGCGCTTCCCACGATGACCCCGTCGCTGATCACAGAAAGTTCTTTAGCCTGTGCGGGCGTCGACACCCCGAAACCGATCAGCACCGGTTTTTGGGAGCGCGCCCGTAAAAATTTGAGATGGCTGGCGATATCCGCCGGCAGTGCCTTGCGGGCGCCGGTGACGCCGCGCAATGAAACGTAATAGATGAAACCCTGCGACGCCTGGGCAATTTTAAGAGAGCGCGCTCTGGAAGTCGTCGGCGCTACCAGAAAAATGGCCCGCAGTCCTTCCTGCCGGAGCGCCGCCTGAAAGCCGTGCTCCTCTTCCGGCGGCAAATCCGGCACCAGCACCGCGTCAAAGCCGGCGCGGCGCGCGTCACGGGCAAACCGCGCAGGCCCGTAAGCCAGCACCGGATTGAAGTACGTGAAAAAAACCACCGGCAGGGTAAGGCCGCCAGCCCGCAGGCCTGTCATCATTTTTAAAACGGCCGGCACGGAAATTCCGCGGTCTAACGCTTCCTGCGAGGAATGTTGGATCGTGGGCCCGTCCGCCAGCGGATCGGAAAAAGGATAGCCCAGTTCCAGAATATCGACTCCGGCTTTTTCAAATTCCGTGACGAGCTTTGCCGTTTTTTTCAAATCCGGAAAACCGGCCGTTAAAAAAGCGCAAAAAGCTTTGTGTTTCTTTTTTTTTAACTGATTCATGCGCGCGCTGAGCCGGTTCAGCTGCCTAGACATCGAGATGCTCCCTCACCGTATGAATATCCTTATCACCGCGGCCTGAAAGACAAACCACCACCGTTTCGCCCCGGCGCGTGCGCGGCATCAGTTTCTTCAAAAATCCGATGGCATGCGAAGGCTCCAGTGCGGGGATGATGCCCTCGGCCTGCGTCAGCAATTGGAATCCCCAAAGAGCTTCCCGGTCCGTCACGGCTTCATAGCGAACGCGCCCGGAGTCTTTCAAAAACGAATGCTCCGGCCCGACGGAAGGATAATCCAGCCCGGCTGAAACCGAATGCGCCAGCTGCACCTGGCCGTCTGCATTCTGCAGGAGATAACTTTTCATGCCGTGCAAAACGCCCGGCCGTCCTTTCGTCAGCGAAGCCGCGTGATGCGCCGTATGCACGCCTTCGCCCGCGGCTTCCACTCCGATCATTTTGACGCTACGGTCCTTGAGAAACGGGTGGAAAAATCCCATGGCGTTACTGCCGCCGCCGACACAGGCCACCAGGTAATGCGGCAGGCGGCCCGTGCGCTGTTTAAAAACACGCCGGGTCTCGCGCCCGATCACAGATTGAAAATCACGCACCATCGCCGGGTAAGGATGCGGGCCGACGACCGAGCCCAGAAGATAATGCGTGGTCTCCACGTTCGTCACCCAATCGCGTATCGCTTCATTCGTCGCATCTTTGAGCGTCTTGGAACCCGAGTGCACGGGAATAACCTCGGCGCCCAGAAGCTTCATTTTGTAGACGTTCAGCGCCTGGCGCTCCATGTCGAGAGCGCCCATGTAAACCACGCATTTCAAACCGAATACGCAGGCCGCCGTCGCGGAGGCCACGCCGTGCTGGCCTGCGCCGGTTTCGGCCACGATTCTTTTCTTTCCCAGAAAGCGCGCCAGGAGCGCCTGCGCCAGCGTGTTGTTGATCTTATGCGCGCCGGTGTGGCATAAATCTTCGCGCTTTAAAAAAATACGGCCGCGGCCGAAAGACTCGCTCAACCGCCGGGCTTCATACAGCGCCGTCGGGCGGCCTGCGTACGTCTGGAGATAGTGCTGAAGCTCGTCCTGCAGCTTGCGATCTGCGTTGAACGCTTTCCGGGCCGCCGTAAGTTCATCCAGCGCTTTCATCAGCGTTTCAGGAACGTAACGTCCGCCGAATTCCCCGAAATGCCAGGGAGAAGTCATGCGAGCACCTCGGCTATTTTTGAATTTTGAATCCAGCCTTCATCCCCGTTCACTAAAAGGATCCGGCTCCAATCCTGGCGGCGATCAATCACATAAACTTTGAGTCCCTCACCCAAACGAAACGCGACACGATCGCCTTCCGAAGGGCCGAAACGCACCTCCGCTTGTTTGACCATCACGATGGCGTCCCGGATCATGTGCGTTTCAACGCGCTTGGCCGCAAAAAGAACGAGGGACGTCAGAAAAAAAATCAGCAGGGCTTTGTGCAATCCGCCCCAGGGGCGGCCGGCGCGAAACCAGACGGCCAGCGCCCAGCTGCCAAAGAAAAGAAATCCCGCCAAGAGCGCCAGCATCGTCACTTCCGCTTCGGTGATGCGGCCCAGCCAGTCCTCACCGGCCCGAACATACCAGCTGCGCTTGTCCTCGATGCGATATTCCAGCTGCGAAAGCGCAAAATCCAGATTGGCGCGAATGTCCCGGCTGCGCGGACTCAGCATGCAGGCCTTCTCATACGCCAGGATCGCCGCGCCGGTATGCTTCAACCGGAACTGGGCATTGCCCAAGTTAAACTGAAAAACGGCTTCGCCGGGATAAGCCGCGGCTAATTTTTGGTAGCCCGCAGCCGCCTGCTCATAATTGTCGCCGCGATAAAGCCGGTTAGCTTCCTGGAACAGACTTTGATCGGAGGCTGAAAGCGCGGCGCAGGCCTGGCCGCCAAACAACAGCATTGCTCCGGCAACCATAATAAAAAACGCTTTCATCATTTGAGAACCTTCTCGAAAATATCCACGGTTTTCTTAAAAATAACCAGCGCCTCATGCCGGTGTTCCGAAGAGACGGCCCCCCTGCCGAAGCGGGCCTCCTCGCACAAAGAATAAACTTTCAAAACATCCCGGTAGAGCTCGTGTTCGCGCCCAAGCGCCGCTTCAATCTCTCTTTCGAGACCATGCCGCGTCGCACCAAACGCAGATAGGTTAAACTTATCCGAAAGATAAAGTGTCAGCGCTTTATCAAGCTCCTCAAAAAACCGGGCGATTTCTTTCGAGTCTTCGGAACGCGCCATCTTCTTCAGGGAGGCAAGTTTCGCCACCGCATTCGCGCGCGCGTATTTGCGGCGCTTCAGCGAAGCGTCCTTGGCGAAAACCTGCTCCTGCCGCTGCCTCAGAAAACCGGCCGCAAGCGCCAGCAGCGCCAGAAAATTCAAAATCCAGAGAACCCGGGAAGCCTGTGCCGCAGCCGAACGCCGCGGCGCACTGTCCAAACGTTCCGCGATGTAATGAATGTCCTGCCCTTCTTTCGTGATCTCCTTTTTGAGATCCTCCGGCGAGACCAATCCTTGCGGCAGCACCGCCGCCTCCTTGGACTCCGCGACGCTCAGTTTGAAACCCGGCGTAAATAAAGTCAGATACTGACGCGTGCGAGGATCAAAATAACTGAAGGAAAGTTTGGGAATAAACTGCTCCCCCGCTTCCAGAGGAATGAAAACCACTTCGAATGTTTTTTTGCCGCCGATCACAAAGCCGTTTTTAGCCAGGTCCGTCGCTGAATCCGATTCGTAGACTTTAAAATTTTTCATTTCCGGCACGCCGGGTTTCTTCAGCGTTTCAATGTTGCCTTCGCCCTCGATCTGGATTTTAAGCGTCACCGGCTCATTTTGTTTCACCTGATCCTTATCCGTCACAGCCGTCATCCTGAAACTGCCGACGGCGCCGTTAAAATTGGCCGGCTTGCCTTCCTCCGGAAAAGGGATGACTTTGATTTGAACTTCAGCCGGTTTGAGCAGGCGGTTTTCGCGCCGCGAGAAAAAACCGCCGCCGGAAAAAAAACTGTCGTTAAAAAACTCGTCAAACACGCTTTGGGACTGTTGCGGCTCCTGGCGAATGGACGCTTTGAGCGTCCCGGGCCTAATGGTGTAATCGGCCGGCGCCGTGGGGAAAAGCGCAATCTGACGGATTTCCGCCCGGACATACGGTTTGCCATGCACACGCACGGTATCCCGGCGGATTTCTTTATCGGGCGGAAACTCCTCAATCCAAAAACCGCTCATTTCAGGTTCCTCGCTGAAGCCTTCATAGCGTGTGTCATAGCGCGTGTAAAGCGAGTAGCTCAATTTAATCTGCTCATTGGGATACGCCGTGGTTTTATCCACTGCGGCCACGACATAGATGTTGTCATCTTCAGGATGAAAGGCGGCGGGCGGTTCCTGAACTGCCGAAGCCGGCGCCAGCGGTCCCTGCGGCTGCGACGCTGCATGCCGGGCTCCCTGTGCCGGAACTCCCCCGCCCTGTCCCGTCACTTCAAAAGTCACCGGCTCGGTCTTGAGATTTTTTCCGCCGGCCTGGACGTCGAAGGCGGGCAGTGTAAAACTGCCCGGGCGCCGACCCACCAGGACATAGCTGAATTCCACGCTTGAGGAGGAGACTCCGTTGACAAACGATAAATTCGAAGAACGGCCGGTGTAAAAACTTTCGAGGCCGTCGGGAACAGGAATGTGCGGAGCCTGGATATTTCCCTGGGCCCCTGAAATCCGGATGGTCAAGGCGACCTCCTGCCCGACAGCGGCCTGCCGTGTATTGAAAATGACAGCCACTTCCGGCTCTGCCCTGAGAGAGCCCGGAAGTATCAAAAGCGCGGCGGCCATACAGAAAAACGCCAGGCGGGCCCGGCGTCGAATGGTACTCATAGAACTTTTGATTTTAGTGGATTCATAACATGAAGTCAAATAAGGAGTTAAGCCATTCGCGTTTGCGGCCGGCAAGCGTCAGAAAACGCTCCAGTTCCAGCGCTGATTTCAGCCGCGCTTTCAGCGTATACCCCTGGTCTTCAAACCCGGGCGGGAATTCGATTTTACAAACGGAGGCCAGCTCCCCGGCCTCTTTAAGTTTTGCCGCCATTTTTTCCTCAACGCTTTTTAGCCGTGGATGCCTAAGCGCCTGCACGGCCTTGCAGAATTTTTCGGCCCGCATCCGTTGATCCCAGGAAGGGTTCAGACTGATCTCGCAAAGTTTGTTTTCTTTCAGAAAAACTTCAAGTCCCTTGCCGCTTGTATGCAAAAGCGCCGCGAGCTGTCCGCAAAGCTTGACGAGCTCCTGAGTCGTCAACGACATCTGCCGCGCAAGCTCCGCAAAGGCGTGTTGGTCTGCCGGTTTAAATTTTGTCAAAACGCGAGCGCCGTGAAAAGGAATATGCCCGTCAGCAATCCCCTCCAGCAGAGCCGCATCCAGCGCTGTCACCGCCTGGAATTCTTCAAACCCCCTAGAAGCCAAAGCCGGTCCGAAAGCCGGCAGTAAACTTTCCTGCAGTTCTTCCTCGGAAAAACCACATTCCCGCGCTTTCTTCAAACACCAGGCCGCATCCAGGCCGCTCCAGGCTTGATTCCAATTTGAAAGCACGGCGAGTAAAAAAAGCCGCCGGGCCTCTTTTTCCTGCGTGACGAGCGCAGGCATTTTTTCCAGGCCCAATTCCTGCGCGCATCGTACCCGGCGGTGCCCCGCCACAAGCACGCCGTCTGGGGACACCACGACCGGCTGCAGTACGCCATGCCTGCGCACGGAGTCTAAAAGACCGCTCGTGTCAATCCGGTATCTCAGCAAGTACTGCCCGCCGGCGCTTAAGCTGGCGGCGGAAACTGTTTGTAAAGCGCAGCCTTCCATGCTTTCTCCAGTGTCTCGGGACCTGATTTAAAAACTTCGCGCAGGGCCTGGTCATAATCACTGCCCTTGCCGAACTCCGCCAAAAGACGGCGGACTTTGAAAAAACCATACGTGTCCGCCAAATAGGACACAAAATGAAATGCTTCTTCGTAAAAAAGCGCTGAGAAAATAGGGTCCTGGTTTTCCGCCACCTTTTTTTCGCTCATCATGACGTCCAGCGGCAGGACGGTTTTAGTTTTCACCGCCAGCCGCAGAATATCCAGACTGCGCGGCGTCACCTGGTTTTCCATAGTGACGGCAAGGCCTTCGTTCAGCCAGGCCGGCGCCTTGCCAGACGCAAGTTCGGCGATAAAGGCATGCGTCATTTCATGCGCGGCCAGCGCGGGCAGCAGGGCATTCAACACGCCGAAACGATAAGCCGGCAAGCGCACTTTGCCGTCGTAAAGACCGCTGACCCAGTGCGGCGTTTTAAACAAATCACCGAACTCTTGATCTTCATAAAGCAGGACGACCAATTCTGAACGCGGCGTGTAATCCAGCGTCGCTTTCAAGGTGCGATAGGTTCCGTCCAGAAGCTCGCTTAATTTAGCCAGATCCTCTTTTTCAGCCGCTTTGTACTTAATTAAAAACGGTTCCTGCTCATACGTGAGAAAGGAATCCTCGATTCCGATCTCTTTGGAGTTTTTTTCAAGCTTGCTGCGCCTTGACTCCGAAGGCTCGACCAGATAGGCCTTGCGGTAATGCTCCTTGGCCTGAGCCAGATCGTGGCGCGCCAGCGCAATATCACCGAGCAGTTCATGGGCCAGCGCGTTGCGGCCGTTCATCTCGAGCGATTGATGCAGGGCCTCTTCCGCCAGCTCGTAATCATGGGCCTGGTACGCCTCGACCCCCTGGTTATAAAATTCGATGGCCATGCTGGTTGTCGGAACGCCGGCGGAATCATCCGCCTGGTAGCGCCGCCACTCGCGCTTCTGCCCGTCCATAAGTTCTTTTTCAGAGCGCGAACTCTCGTTGACCGCGGCGCTGTTTAAAACCGCTGCGGACATCAGTCCTAAAACCAGCCAGCCGCGTAAAAAAAATCCAGACCTAACCCGCATGACTTTGCTCCGCTTCGTAACGCCCCGCAAACGCCACGCGTTTGGCCATCGAGGGATGATCATAAAAAAACCATTCGTAAAGCGGGTGGGGGTCGGGATCCGCCAGGTTGACCTGCCCCAATTTCTGCATGCAGGTTTTGAACGCGGGCGTATTGCCACACGCCCGAAGCGCAAATAAATCCGCCTGAGTTTCGCGAGTACGCGAAAAAGCATTTTGCAGCGGCGTCGCCACGAGCCCGAACAGCATCAGGCAGAGCGCCAAAAGAGGAAAAGCGGCCAGATCCTCCGCACCGTAAAAAGCCAGCGCAGGCCCAAGATTTTTTAATACCTGCGCCGTGCCCCATAACACTGCCCCCGAAACAACGAGACCCAGTCCAAACCCGCGCCATAAATCTCCGTGCTTGTAGTGGCCAAGTTCATGCGCCACCACCGTTTCGATTTCGTCGTCATTGAATTGATCCAGCAGCGTGTCGCTTAAAACCACCCGGCGCGTTTTCCCCATGCCCATAAAGGCCGCGTTGGCTTTCTTCGTCGTTTTGCTGAGATTGAGTGAATAAATATGGCTCACCGGCAGTTCAAACCGACGCGCCAGCGCATGGATGCGTTCTTTCAAAGTTTCGTTTGATACCGCACCGTACTTATAGAAAAGCGGTACAATCAGCACCGGGAAAAGACGCCCCACTCCCAGCGAGAAAAGCGCGAATCCGGCCCAGGCCCACCCCCACCAGGCCGGCCCGGCGAAATGCAGGCAGGCATACAAGGCTTCGACCAACAAAACCGAGATCAAAAAACCCAGCACGGCTTTTTTCACAAAGTCCGAAGCCCATGTCCCCAGGGTTTGATTGCTGAGTTCATATTTTTTTTCGAGAAGATACCCGCTGTAAAAAGCGAGCGGCAAATCGAAGATCAAA
The DNA here is from genome assembly GCA_023247135.1 of Candidatus Omnitrophota bacterium. Lineage (GTDB taxonomy): Bacteria > Omnitrophota > Omnitrophia > Omnitrophales > Aquincolibacteriaceae > JAHFHB01. Next base: position 5,233 of record JAHFHB010000010.1, on the reverse strand, counting down.
AAATAAAGTGAGAACCCCAGAAAATAAGCCGCGATCTCAAGCGGCCGGAATGAAAACAGCCCGGCCCACTGAGCCAGACCCTTCGAGAGCGGAAAAAACAAAAGCAAGAAGAGCAGAACCGGCGTTCGCACCAGATCGAACAATGCCAATCTCTGTTTGCTGCGCTGGTAAGCCTTTGCTTTTTTTGTCTGCGTTGCTTTTTCAGTCATCAGAATTCTTTCATGAATGGTTTCTGGGAACAGGCATGCCTGTTCCCTACGATCGAATACCGAGAAGGTGCCAGGCACCTTCTCAACCTGGCACCTTCTCAAAAAACCAGGCGGCGACACCAAAATGGTCAGAGGCATAACCACCGCCGACGGGTTCCGCCATGACCACATTGGCCCTCTGCAAAACACCCACCACGGGGTCTGCGTTCTTCACAAATAAATAATCAATGCGCCGGTCGGGCAGCGGGTGCCTGCCTTCGCGCGTGTACGTGTTGTCATAACTCCAGGTCAATCCCGGTTCGGCAGGATTCGCACAGGCGAACACATCCGTCAACCCGGCGGCCGTCATCCCTTTGATTTCAGGCGTCCAGGCCGTGGAGTTAAAATCGCCCGCCGCCATGACAGCCCTGCCGCCGGCTTTCTGCTCCATCCAGGCCGCAAGTTCGCGCGTCTGGCCTTCACGCACCACGCCCTCTTCCAGCTTCCAGGAAAGGTGCGTGTTAAACGCACACAGATCTCCGGCAGGCAGTTTTAGTCTCGCGAAAAGCGCAAAGCGCCCATAATCCTCGCGCGCCGATTGCGTGGCGTAACGCAGGCTTGCGGATTCCACAAGCGGCCATTTTGAAAAAATAGCGAGGCCCGAGGACGGCTCATGATAAACGGCCGTCGTCAGGCCGGTGCGTCTTCCAATCTCAGCCATCCAGGCCGGATTGAAAATCTCCTGAAAAAAAACAAGCCCGGGCGTGTTCTGCCGGATCCAGGCAAAAATGATTTCCCAGCGCTCATGCCAAGGCCCGCGCTCCTGCCAGGTATTCAGCGTCAGCACCGTCATGCCGTTTTGGCCCGCAGGGCCGCAAGCCGCGCCGTCATTTCCTGCCGCACCGACTCCGCCGCCCTGGCAAGCTCCTCCGGTTTGACGTGCTCAAGCGAAACAGGCGCGCCGACGGCGACCTTGAAAAAAGAAGGCGTCGTCAGCTTCCAGCTGTGTTTGGGCACCGCAGAACCGGTGCCGTCAATGACGATGGGCAGAATTTTACAGCCTGACTCAAACGCCACTTTGAAGGCTCCAAGTTTGAACGGATAAATGCGGCCATCGCGGCTGCGCGTGCCTTCAGGGAAAAAAAGCACGCTCGCGCCCCGCTTCAGCCAATTTATGGCCTTCAGCATAATGGCCTTGCCGCTCTCGGGACTTGCGCGGTCAAGCGCCATATAGCCGGAGGCCGCCATATGCCAGCCTAAAAACGGCACCTTGTAAAGTTCCCGCTTGGCGACGAATTTAAATTGCTGCGGAAAAATAGAAAGCAGCACCAAAATATCGGCAATGCTCTGATGGTTGGCGATAATGACGTAATTTTCACCGGGGCTGAGATTTTCCAGGCCGGTGATCCGCTCACGCCAGGCAGGATTGATCTGGAGGATCAACCGCCCCCACAAACGAGCGGCATTGTGCATCATGAACAGCCGCCGGTCGAAAATCTGACTCACCGGCCAGAGAATGCATACTCCGAAGGTCGAGATCAGCACCGTGATCAGTACGGTTAAAATCCAGATCACGACGGACTGCCAGTCCCCGCGCGGACCGGCGGGTTCTCTTTGTCTTTTAGTCGGGGGCATAAGACCGTGATTTTAACAAAGGTACGGGATACCTCAAAGGACATTCCCCAAGAATAGCCCGCCTCACTGTGAATCTATAAGCGATCCGAGTCAGCATAAAAACTGCTGACGCACTAAGAACGTAGGGTACAGGCATGCCTGTACCCTACAGAGACCTTGCTCGCAAATAACAGGTCAGCTAGTTGAATAAGACGAGCCGGTTGACGTTTGCTCGTTTGTCCCTACAATAGCAGCCCACAAGCCATACGGAGGCCCTGATGCTTACCAAAGACGAAGTGATTGAAGTCAGCAAACAGGTGTTTGACCCGGAAATTCCGGTGAACATCTGGGACCTGGGCCTGATTTACGAGATTGAATTGCAGCCGGAATCAGAGTCTTTAGAAATCAAAATGACCCTGACCGCCGAAAAATGCCCGGCGGCGCAATCCCTGCCGGCCTCGCTGCGCAGTAAGCTCCTTCAAACCGGTCGCGTCAAAGAAGTCGAGATCGAAATCGTTTTTGAACCGCGCTGGACGCCTGAGCGTATCAGCGATGAGGGCCGCAAAAAACTCGGGTTTGATCTCGGCGCGGGCCCGATGACAGCTCCGTGAACTCCGAAAATCCCGCGGAGCTGCTGGAAGCAGCACTTGGCGACCATCAGCGCGGCGATATTGCACAAGCCACTGAGAAACTACGCCGCGCCCTTGAGCTCGCCCCACACTCTGAAGACGCCTACGAGATGCTCGCGGTCTTGCTCTACAATGAAAAGCAATACGAGGCCTCACTGGAAGTGCTGCATCGCTGGGTCAAGCTCAATCCGCGCGCGATCATGGCACAGACCAATCTCTCCCGCTGTTACGTCGCCAAAGGCATGATTATGGAAGCAGAGGCTGCACAGGCAGAAGCCCGCAAACTTGGCTGGATGGCGGAGCTGGCTTCGAAAAAAGCGGCGGTCCCCGCGCCGGATTTTGAGGAGCGCATCGCCCGTTACAAAAAAGTCATTGCGTTTGATCCGGCGGATGTTCTGGGATATTTTAGCTTGGGCAGTGTTTACCTGGAGTCGGGCAAGCCGCGCGATGCGGCGGATACGTTTGAAAAAGCCGTTGCCGCAAACCCGGGCCACTCGGCTTCCTATTTCGGCTGGGGGCAGGCGCTGGAAGCTTTGGGCGACAAGGCCAAAGCTAGAAAAATTTATACCCGTGGAATTGAGGCGGCGGGAAAAAGCGGCGACATGCTGACCCAGAAAAAGATGGAGTCACGCTTAAACACCCTCGGAAAATAATCCGGTTACGCAGAATGCTGCGATTCGGCGTAGGCCGCGAGAACCGCCACAAGCGCCTGCACGGATTTTAGAGCCTGATCATTCAGCGTCAGATGCTGTCCTTCCTCAGAGCTATCCACAATGAGACGAAGTGTTCCATCCAGGGCCGCGCCATGCAGCCTGGAAACCCAGGCCCCGAGCGTCACACCCAAAACAAGATAATTGGCGTAGAAAATAGCTGGATGACTATCCGATTGAACCGCTGAATTCTGCGGGTTTACTTTCGTATCCACCAGCTTTGAATAACTGCCGGCAATATCCGTAATGCTGTCGATATCAAAATCACCTTCGGAGAATCGCACCACATACTTACGCAGCATGTCCGGCTGCCGCATGTGTCCGACGCTTCCGGAGATTGCTTTGGTGAATTCATTCACCTCGGTTTCAAGTTTGTGCGCGGAATAGATCAGTTTAATTCGGGGCGCCAAATCAGACCGGTTATACAACCTCTTATTGAGATGTTCCGCATAAGCTTCAAGGTCTTTGCCTTTAAGCATCTCAGGGATTTTAATGAGGATGCGTTGCTGCGTCTGCGCCGCTAAAAGATTGAAATAACCGTCAAACTCCGCTTCAATGGCCGCAGGATCCGAGGGCAGTTTGGTCCGGTAAAATATCAAGAGCCCCGGATCCGACGTCGCGCTCAAAATAATTTCAAACAGCTGTTTGAGTTGGGGTGAAATTTCCTTATCGTCAAAGTTGCCAAGCAGCGTTTGAAGGTTTGCCGCCGTTTCAGGACTCTTCTCCGCAAGCGCCAAAGCCATTGCATTTAAGCGCTTATAATTGATGGTTCCGGCAATCAAAGTCAGTAAATCAACCACCGTCGCGGCATTCACCTCATCTTGCCCCAGGTGGGCCAGCATTGCGTCCACAATTTTCAATCGCTCGCTCAATGTCGGGCTCACCAGAGCAGGATAGACCTCAGGAAGCCTTTCCATTCCGCTTTCCGTACTCTTGGGCGAGGTTTCATTCGCAGCCGTTTTCAGCAGCACCCCGCGTTCTTTTAAACGCTCGCTATTCAAGATGCCGCCAGAAAACTTCACGGAACCGACCTGCTCCACAAGCGCGTTCCCTTCCAAAACAGGCTGCCCGATCGTATTGATCTGCGGTTTCGCAGATTGATCCGGAGAAATATTCACAGCAATATGCTGGCCGCTTTGATCCGCAACGCTCGTAAAACGGACGACATAGGGGTATCCCGCCGCATTCGCCAAGGATTCTTCCCGGACGGTTCCGTCGGTATTCCGCTGAGTCACGACCACGGCATAAGCCAGTGGATTTGCCGCAAGCGGTGTAAGATGAAAACCACGGGACCCAGCCGTCGCTGCGGGACTTTGACTTAGAAATTGCATGCGCGCACGAATGATGTCCCCTGCGTTTTCGCCGGCCGCAAAATTCTGCTTCGACAAAATACCTGCAAATTGGCTGAACAGGGCTTCCAGACCGGGAATAAACTCGGCACCTTCTGCGCCGCGCGCGTCCGAGTCGAGCATCCGGTTGATGATTTCCATCTGGGCCAGGTCAAAAAGCGTGGGGTGGGTTTCGAGCATCGTTTGAACGTAAGAAGTTTTGGCGCCGATCTCTCCCAGGCGCGGAGTCAAAATACCGTAGCTAACCTCATCTTTGCGAAACAGATCTTCCAAACCTTCGGTATGAAAACCTCCCGTAATAAGCACCGCGCGGTCGATCTTGCGTTTGGACATTTCATCACGAATGGTTTTGTAAAAAAAGGTTTCGCGGCGTTCGGCATGTTCATAAAAAAGCATGCCGGCATCGAAAGTAGCGTTGATTTTATCCGTGGAGTTCAGGCGTTCTCCGAGAGCCCCGCCCAGTTTCTCGATACGCTCGCTTAAGGCCGCCGGCGCAATCCAGGTTTTGCGGTAACCCGCGCGCTCCCACTCGCCGCGCGTCAACTCCAGATTGAGCAGCTTGCGCAAAAGCTCCGCGTCGTTAAAAAGCTCCAGCATGTTTTTTTCGCGCTCGGTCGCGGCCAGCTGCGTGAGGATTTTTTCAAACAGATGTTCGATTTCGACGAAAAGCGCGCTCGTATCCAGCTCGCTCTGCAGAATCACGTAGGCCGCATACAGGCTGAAATGCGGGTAGTCATGAAAAG
>JAHFHB010000227.1 GCA_023247135.1 Candidatus Omnitrophota bacterium | reverse complement strand
GTGCTGTCCTGGCGCCTGCATCAGCGCTACCGCGAAGAGGCCGACAAAAATTCCAGGCTTCCGGTGGTTTATCTCAATGACTACGCGCCCGGCATGAAAGCCAACCTGGTTTACTGCCGCAGTAAAATGGGAACTTACCTCGCGATGAAACATCTGGTCAAGCGCGGCGCCAAACGTATCGGCATGCTGCGCGCGCCGGGTGAAAACTCGCTGGATGCACAGGAGCGCTTCCGCGTTTATCAGGAGGCCCTGCGCGAAAACAATCTCGATTTTGACGAGGGCCTTGTCCGGACCTGCGCCTATTTTTTTCCCGAAGACGGTTATGTCCAGACGAAAGATATTCTGAAAAACGCAGACCCCTTGCCCGACGCGCTCCTCTGCTTTAATGATGACATCGCTTTCGGCGCGCTCAAAGCTCTGCGGGATTCCGGCATGGAGTGTCCCGGGCAGATCGCCGTGATCGGTTATGATGACATTGAAAAGGGCAAATATGCGGTGCCGGCGCTCACGACCATCCGCCAGCCGCTTGAGGCCATGGGCGCTGAAATGGTGCGCCTGGCGCTGGATCTCAGCGAAAATAAAATGAGCGGCGGCGTGCAGCGCGAGTTCCCGCAAGAGTTGATCCTGCGGCAGTCCGCGTAAAAGAGAAAAGAGAAGGTGCCAGGAAGCGGTTTCATAAGTCTTTGTCGTCATTGCGAGGAGCCCCGCAGGGGCGACGCGGCAATCTCAAAGCGCTGAGATTGCTTCGTCGCAAAAAACGCTCCTCGCAATGACGAGCGAGATGGTTGGGCTCGAAAAGAGAAGGTGCCAGGTACCCTCACCGGGGAATGTGGTGAGGGTACCTGGCACCTTCTCCACAGGAAATGAGGTGTTATGGGCGGTTGGGCAGACATTCTGATTCGTGATTACACCCCGGACCCGGTGGATGAAGGCGCTTTCGCCATCAACTTAGAGGTTCAGTGGCCCGGCACGTCGGTTTCCTACATTCGTCTTTCCTTCGAGGAAAAATTCATTGAAAAAATGTTTCATGTACGCTGGAACGAAGACTTGGCCGCGCAGGATGAGCGGCTTTCGCATGAGCGCCGCGATCTTTTTATCCGCTGGGGACTCGTGCGCCTGGAACGCTGGATGGAAAAAAATGAAGACACCAGCAAGCTCATGCTGACTTTTACGGGAGACGGGGATTGGGCCAAGCAGGTCATGAACGGCACGCTGAAGCCCAAAAGCGAAACCGTCGATGCGCGCCATTACCGTTACTGGCTGTCGCGCTACGATGAAACCCAGAAAAAGTCTTTATGATTAAAAACATTCTGACGTTTTTTTTGATCGCGGCGGCCTGTTATCTCGCGGGCGTGCGCGTTCATCCGGCCAATGCCGCCAAATTTTTTGAAAAAGCGTCTGTGAAAAATGGCAGCCATGTTTTGCTGGAACTGGCGCACGGTAAGCGTATCGCCGGCCGGCTCATTCAAAAAGCGCCGGGCATGGTGCGCATTCAAATCGGAGGCGGCACGACCACTTTTCAGGATTCGGAAATTATTTCCATGCGCATTTTGAGCGGCGAAGAAGTGCGATCGGGTCTCTATGATTCACTGATGATTCGCGAAAAAGTAGAGGCGCGGCCGCTTGTGACGATGCGTTATGCCGACAGCATCCTGGCGCCGCTGGAAAAAAAAGCCGGGCAGGGCTTGAACGCTTTGGCGGCGTTGATTCGCGAAAAATCTGCCGCTTTCAATCCGGCTCAGCAAATTCAGCAGGCCGTGATGCAGGCGCCGCCGGAAGAGCCCATAGCGATGGCGAATCTCCCTACCGGTTTGCCGGAGGCGTTGCAGAAAATGGATTCGGGGGAGCCTGATTATTCCGCGCTGACCCAGGCATTAGGCCAACTCAAAAAATCCTCGAAGTAATTGGCCCTGCGGCAACGTTTTATTTTTTGTAGGGAACAGGCATGCCTGTTCCCTACGAATCCGTACAGGCATAACAAATCGCGCGGAACCCAAATCTTCGCTTTTGTTTGCCCTGCCGCTATGACACAATAGCCCATGGATTTATTTAAAAAACCCGAAGCTCTTTTCGCCCTCAAGGCCGTACGCGAAGCGTGTGTCATCGCCGAGCGTGTGGCCGCTGAAATGGCGCACGATGCGCAGGATAAACCCGACAACTCGCCTGTCACCGTAGCGGATTTCGCCGTGCAGGCACTCATTTCAGAGCGTCTTGAAAAAGCCTTTCCTCAAGATTGCCTGGTTGGCGAAGAATCGGCCGACGAATTGCGCGCACCGGCGCGTACGGCGATGCTGAATCAGATCACCGCGTTTGCCGGGCGGGCGCTGGCGGGTCTGCACAACCCGGAAACCCTGCGCTTGATCGACCGCGGGAAGGGCAAGCCCTGCAAGCGTTTTTGGACGCTCGACCCCATCGACGGCACCAAAGGATTTCTGCGCGGCGAACAGTATGCGGTGGCGCTGGCGCTTTTAGAAAATGGCCGGCCGGTATTTTCGGTGCTGGGCTGCCCGCGTTTGGGCGCGGACGGCTCGTTTCAAAAAAAAGGACCCGGCATTATTGCGGCGGCCTTCGCAGGCGGCGGCGCCTGGCTGAGTCCGCTCGATCAGGAAAAGTTTACGCGTCTGCATGTTTCCGCGCGCAGTCAGGTGGCAGATCTGCATGTGCTGAGATCGGTAGAGGCCTCGCATGCCAATGCCGATCATCTGGCGCCGGTTTTCGCCAAGCATGGCATCGCCGCAAGCCCGATGCTGATGGACAGCCAGGCCAAGTATGCCGTTGTTGCGATGGGAGTTTCGGACCTTTTCTTTTATCTGGTTTCAAGGCGTAACCCGGCCCAGCGCATGAAAATCTGGGACGTGGCGCCGGGCGCGCTGGTGGTGGAAGAGGCGGGCGGAAAAATTACGGATATGCAGGGCGGCACGCTGGATTACACCTGCGGCGACACGCTTGAAAAAAATCCGGGCCTTGTCATCACGAACGGCTTGTATCATGATAAAGCCCTCGAGATTTTGCGCGAAGCGGAAAAGGCGCGGGCATGAAAGCAAAAGTAGTTTATCGCGGCAAGTATCTCAATTTTCTTGAAAAAGACGGCTGGGAATTTGTAGAGCGCGCCGGCGTCAGCGGTGTGGTGGCGGTGGTGGCTGTAACGGAACAGGGTCGTTTAATTTTGATCGAACAGCACCGCGTGCCCGTGAATCAAAAAGTGATTGAACTGCCCGCCGGTTTAGCGGCCGATATGGAAGCGTTTCAAAATGAGTCCCTGAAAGACGCGGCGCACCGCGAACTTTTTGAAGAGACCGGTTACGAGGCTGAGAGCATGGAGCTGTGGACGGAAGGGCCGCTCAATCCGGGCATCAGCACGCATCAGCTGACGGTGTTTCGCGCGCGCGGGCTCAAGAAGACAGGCCCGGGCGGCGGCGATGCAACGGAGGATATTTCTATTCATGAAATCACATTGGCGGAAGTGCCGGCTTGGCTTGAGGCCTGCCGGGCGCAGGGCAAGGGCGTGGATCCCAAGGTCTATGCCGCGCTTTTCCTGCTGGCCGCTGAAAGGCAAAAATGAATTTTAACGAACTGCAAAGACTGACCCAATTACTCAAACAACTCAAAGCCATTCAAGGCCTCACAGACCAGCTTCAGGCCTTGAAAGAGCTGAAAGAATTCGGACCGCAGTTTGCCGCCATGGACGAACGCGATCTTGAGCAGCTGCGTGAGCAAACCGATTATGACCGCGATGAATGGATGGCGCTGATCAACCAGATCAAGAAAGGCTCTTGAAATGACAAAGCGTGTTTTAATTCCTTTGGCGGATGGTTTTGAAGAAATCGAAACCATGACGGTGATCGACGTCCTGCGCCGTGCCGGAATAGAAGTAGTGACGGCCGGTCTTCACGGGGGAGCGCTGAACGGGGCGCACCATGTTCAAATAATGCCTGATCTTGAGCTGGAATACGCGCAGGGACAGGAGTTTGATGCCCTGATTCTTGTAGGCGGCCAACCAGGGGTAGATAATCTGCGCGCAGACCCGCGGGTGCTGGACTTGGTCCGCAAAATGGCGGCGCAAGAAAAACTTATCGGC
>JAHFHB010000009.1 GCA_023247135.1 Candidatus Omnitrophota bacterium | reverse complement strand
ATACAGCGGATGGTCGAAAGCCACACGTCCGTGGCCAAGATTTCCCTCGCCCCCCTTCAGAATCCACTCATTCAGGTATTGCTGAAATCGCTTATCATCCATTCGGTGACGTCCATAGTTCGGCAGCATGAAAAGCATCAGCTCTCTCAGAGCTTGAATTCCAGCCGGAGTACTGGCGGTAAATCTTAATTTGGGTTCAAGAACCTGCACCGCATAACCACGGTCTTTTAGATATCGAGCATAATGCTCAGGATCGGGGTTTGTTTCCAGCACACCCATGCGACTTCGGAAATGAGCTCGTGAAGCCGGCTGGTCTGTCCGCATCCCATTCACCACGGCAATCGAAATACCCCCAGGTTTTAAAACCGACTGAGCCCAATTCAGAACTTCTTCGTGTTCTCGCTTTTCCGCCAGATAACGGTAATACAAAACATGGTTTAACAGCACCACATCGGCCGGTTCAATGGCATAGTGACGCGGATTTGCAATAATCTGACGAATGTCTGCGTTGACTGCGTCCAGGGATTCTGAAATATGCTCATGCAGAAGAGCGAAGCGTTTCGGGTCCGGTTCAATCGCGGTAATATGACCGACCAGCCCGTCAGCCACTGTACGAGAAAGTTTACCATCCCATGCACCGACATCGATTAAGGCCCTGTCCTCAAGCGGATGCGGATTGTTTTTAAACAGCGCCAAAATTATCTGGCGAAGGGCTGGCACCAAAGCGGCTCGTCGTTCAAACAAACGAAGCATCAGGGGACTGCGGATATAGGTTCCATAACCCTGTTCAGCATTGTCGCTGTCTATGAGACTATGAACGTACTTGGCGGTTAACTGTTGATAAAATTCTTTTTTCGAACGTATCTCCTTAACCATTCGATACAAATTTTCAGAATTTTCTAAAACAGATGGCACGTTACGCTCAAAAAAGAGGCGCACGCTTTCTTCCGAAGGGTAGCCGCTTAAAAGTGTGTGCAAACGCGTGGCAGCCGATTCATTCATCAACCTCATCCAATCAGGAAACTCTGCTTTTGGGGCCGTGCCTTTTTCTTCATTCTGGAGCCAGGCATCCAGATCGACTTCAAACACTTCGCTCCCAAGCACCGAAGCCGTTACTTTTTTATTCCCTGCAACCGATCGCATCTCGGAACGAGCCTCCGGCGAGGATGACTTGCCGCCATCAGTGGCAGGTACATCCCTGTCCCTGCCATCCGGCAGGGGCGAGGACTGCTTGAGCACATCCCCGTCAGGGATGTATCTCAAGGCTGAGCGCAGCGGCACAAGAGCGGATACCTGATCAGCCAGGCCATCAACAAACTGCCGGTCCTTGACAGGATCTTGCGTGGAATCAAATTGCGGAGTTGTCAGAATGGCTTCCTCATAACCCCAACGGCCGAAAAGCGGCGACTCCCGGATAAAATCCACCCATTCTTCGTCGTTGTCGATCAGCAAACGGTATTTCAAAAAGGCAATGTCCTTAATCCGCTGTTTTCCGTCAAAATACATGTCAATTTCTCTCGAAGTGACGCCATCCACAGCATAAGCGGCCTTGACCCTGGCCAAATCTTCACGGTCATGCCCCTTTTCTATCCACCCGATTTTGAAATTTTCCTTCGTAATGGCGAGCTCAAACAACGCGGCTATTTCAGGATATGCCTTAAAAAAATCCTGCGGCACTTTCTTTGTATTGCTGGTCCAAAGCACAAGCCGGTAACCAGCATCTCTAAGTTTTTGGAGTTGCTCCCGAATTCCCGGGCGAACCGCAAATCCATTGGGCGTGACATACGCCAGCGTGTTCATAAGATCCACGGCAATCGTGGGCGTCCAGCTCGCACGCTCCCGCTCCGCAATGTAAAACGCAGGCTCATGAATCGAACCCTCAAAAAATGGCCCCTCCGCATTCCTCATCTCGGAACGAAAAGAAGGCGATAGCAACTTAGAATCCGGCAATTGATCGCTCCAAGGGAATATAAAACTGGTTTCAACCAGCGCAGGGATTGGAAAACCATTGCCTTCGGGCGGCAGCCACATAAGATCAAAGGAGCCCATAATTTCCCGATCCATATGAATCCCCGCAGCTTTGAGCCGGCGGACCATATACACAAACTCCTCTTTAAGGAGTTGATCCACATAAGCCTTAAAGGCTTCTCTCTGCGGCTCAGGAACATAACTTTGATAAAGAGGAAAATAGAGGTAGTGCCCGCCCCGCAATTCGCGCGCCTCTGGATATTTAAAAAAAGAAGATTTGCCGATATTAGCCGTCCAGCGCCGTTTCTCAAGGATAACGTCTTCCACTCTATCCGATGAGATATTCCCCGATACTACATGCCGGGTTTCATAGGTTTGCCCTTCGATAGTAATCTTCGGCATGACGGATTCAACCATGCCTGCATCATAAAATTTATCTTCAGCATCCACTGAGATACGAGTCCAAAGGTCGTAAAGATATTTCTCCGTTTCTGCCGCCTGAGCATCCAATTCAATCTCCATCACATTCTTCTGCGGCCGGCGGACAGAATGCCCGGCGGTCACAAGATAATTTTTCAGGTAGTAATCCCCCGGCTTATCCGCCATGGTCACCGTCACCGCCGCCGGTGATTTTCTTGTGAGATAAAAGATTCCGTTCCCCCAGGCCTGGCTATGGGGCTTGAAAATGAGCGGGAATGGAATCTGACCTGACAGAAACTCATGAATCACTGTTCTGAAATCTTGCGCATCGCGAGGGTCAGTGAACTCAATATGCGGAGACTTGTCTTGGGCATCGACGACTTGTTGTTTAAATGCATCAAAGACTGCCCTGTCCTTATTGAAGAACACAAAATATTCAGGCTGTCGTATGGGCCCACCCCTGAAAATGTTACGGGCCGTATATTTACCAAATAAAGCAAATTGCAGGTCACTCACGCGCAAATCGCTCGATTCCTTCAAATTCGGGAATGGACTGGAAATAACTCGCGCCGGTGGAACAGAGCGCATTTCAGCTCTCGCCAGAGGCAGCACCCAAACCTCATGTGCCTGGATGAGCTGATCGAGCTCACCGTTTGCCAGCGCTTGCCGGCCCCGCTTTCTTTCCATCAGCGCATTGGCCATCGATAAATTGTCCGGCGGGTAAAAACCTTCACGTAAATAAAAGCGTGCATTCTCATAGCCATCGCCAATTTTCACGCCCTCCCCTTCTTTTTTGCCGCTCCAATGATCTCTTAACTGCGAATTTGTCCGTACTTCGAAACTCGAAATCTCAGGGTTAAAGTGCCGGATCATTCGCAGCGAAGCCTCGAATATTTCCGCGCTATTGAAACCGAGATCGGCAGCCCCGCCTTTGCGGTAAGAAATATAAATATCAAAGCCGATATTCGCGGCCCTGGATTGACTTTTTATGCTGGATTGAATAATGGAATAATTCATATACCCCACAACCTTCTCAACTCCCGTTTCATCGTTTTTGACTTTAAAAATATGCGTACGGCGGTTTGAACCATCCGTTCTGAGCAAAGAGACGATGGTCAAGGTCAGGCCGCCCGAGAGGTTAAACTGAGCCTGATAGCTTTGCTCCCCGACACTCTGATAAAGCATCTCCAAATGGACGGGTGAGAAAAATTCAGCCATGCCCGGCGCGGCAATAATGGAGTCACGAAATAGCGCAAATTCCCGCATGGCCTGCGGGGTTGAAAGCGTTTGAATTTTATTATCGTCTGTCAGCAGGCTTTGAACGCGTGCCGCGATTTGCTCACGCTTTTCGGCATCGCTCTGCGCCGGAGGTGCCACACGCATCTCGGAGCGCCGCCTCCGTGCGGCGTCCCGAGAAGTCTCATCACTCCCGGGATGAGGCATCTCGGAACGAGCCTCCGGCGAGGATGACTTGCCGCCATCAGCGGCACGTACATCCCTGTCCCTGCCATCCGGCAGGGGCGAGTTCACAGAAGTCCCAAGACTCCCGTCTTGGGGCATCTCGGAGCGAGCATCCTGGTTGAGACGTAAATGGTGCCTGGCACCGTCTTTCCCGTCTCTCTCCCGCTCTGGTATCCACATTTCAGAGCGGGAAAGAAATTGAATTAACCCATCATGGATCAAAGTATCTGCCGGAATTATCGGTGAAGACCTTGCGTAAAACGGTGCGTGGTGGATTAAAATACCCGTATCCTCATAAATTTCTTTAGCCAATTGATCAATCCTGCCATGGATTTGAATCGCGGCGCCTGAAAGGCCCGACACTCCATAACTCACTTGTAAATCCATGTCCGAGGGCCACCTTTTTTTATCTTTGGCTTCCCCAAAAATTCCAATGCCAGATTCCAATTGCGCTTGTTCATAAGAAATTCCCGCCGGAAATATGCCAGGCCGGATCCGCCCGCTCACCAGCGACCCAAATAAATACCCGATCTTGAACTGAACGGCCCTCCCATGGACTTCTCTAATCCCGCCAAGTCCTGCGGCAAAATCATTTAACGCGCTTTGATACAACTTAATAGCAAGCATCTTTCCTTTCGGAGTGAGCGCAATTCCATTCCCATTAAACTCGGTGGAATTTGCTTGTAAAATTTGTCTGCCCTTTTTACGAACTTCAGAGCGGCTGAATCCCATCCTTTCGCCCTGCTGCGACCAGGACAAATCCATGCTGCTCAGGGCCCTCTCAAGATTGTCGGAAGAATCCGTGGCAGCAATTTTTGTTAAAGTACGAAGCTGCCTGAGCATCCTGACTTCACTTTGAGCAGAAATAGCTGCCAAATCTAAAAAACGAGGCGGTGTGGTGGCCGTTGCCGTCAATTTCGGCAGAGCCATACTGCCGTAGCCCATGCGCATAAGCTGGCGGTAATAGGCCTCATGCTTGGGGCTGGCGGAAGTTATTTTGGGACTTACCACCACATACGAAAGGCCGCTTTGCCGTAGCAGTTCTTTGATGCGGCCTTTGTGAAAACCGCCGTAGACCAAAACCACGGGCGCCGCGCCTTCGCTCGCGGCATAGTCTTTCAAACGGCTCTGAATACTGCCGTCTCTCTCACGCGCCACTTCGTAAAACTCAATCGCGCTTTGGATATTTTTTTCCCAATGCTTGGAAAGCACGAGGGATTGGCCGGTTTGTGCGGCGATGAAATCAGCGATTTGAGCTGTATCCACCACCCCCACCCTGCCCTCCCCCACTCCGTGGGAGAGGGGAATAAGATCTTTTTTTACAGCTTCGTATTCTTCTTCGGTGACTTCGATCGCATTTAGCCGCTTGAGCAGTTGAATGAGTTTGTAGTAATGAAAAATTTTCTCAATGCTGAGGTCCTTCGCCCTGCCTTCGGCAGGTCTCAGGATAACACCTGGGTGGGGTGACAAATGGCTTCCAGCGTAATCATCTTCAAGACGGTTGATCTCTTCAAAAATATTTTTGTAATTCACCGAAGCCTTCAGCTTTTCGAGCAGCTTTACGTCGCCTGTTCCTTTCGCCGAAAGCAGCAGTGAAAGCCCCGGATAACGGGTACGAAAATCCTCAAAGCTGATGCCCTTGAGAAAAAGCATCTGCGTACGTTGCAGATAATCCAGCAGATCCAGCTCTTTGCGGTCCAGTTTTTCCTTGAGTCCCATCCATTCTTTGAGTTCGTGCGTAAAAGTACGCTGGGTCAGTTTGCGAATTTCGGCATCCATGGCTAAAAGGTCTGCCTGCGTCTCCTTGCGGTATTTTTCCGAGGCTTGATAGCGTTCAATGTTTTTTCGGTGCAGCAAAAGGCTGTCGGCCCCCATGAGGGTAAAGTCTTTCTTGCGTGTGATGTGTGCGTATTCCGCACCGCCCAGGCGCAGTTTATCCATCAAAAAGTAAGCCACTTTTTTGCGAATCTTCGGATCCTTGATGGCGCCGAAATATTTATCGGTGGGCACCGGGCCCTCGTAGCCTTCCTCAAGTACGGTTTTGACTCCGTAACGTGCCACTACATCCTGAATCAGTTTTGCGATATTCTCCTGCGCCTCAAGAGAGTCATGCGCATCTTGAACGTAAATCACGGTTTTAGGGTTTGTTCCGGCGCGAGACTCTTCAAGCGTGCCGAGCTCTTCGGGAATAACGAGTTCGACCTTTGCGCCTGGAGCCGCGACACCCGAACGTGGAATCTCAGAATAGCCCGGCGGGTTTCCGATCAATAGGCACACGCAGAGAGTGGCGGCGAGGATTCGGTGAAAAAAGATAGACCCTCCCCTTTGGGGCCAAAGACCCTTTTTGACGTTTGAATTGAGCATTAACTACTTTCCGGGAAAGGTATTAGTGCCTGTGCTGTCTAGACACACTCTTTCCCTGCATAAAGAGTGCCCTATGAAAGACGGGGCTGCAAGGGGGGTTAAGTGCTTATTCTAAAAGGAGATAGGAATGGGAAAAATACTTGTGACGGGTGACGTGTGATTTGTGTCTTGGTTTATTCGGGATCGATAATCCCCGCCTCGAGCCAGGCGTAGCGGCCGTCGAGGGCTTTTTGGGCAAGGTCGTAGGTAAAACGGTCATTGTTGGAGTGCAGGCCATGAAATTGTTTACGAATACGGCTGCTGGCCTGGCGGCAAAAAAGATCCGCCAACTCTACCGCACTTTTATCCGCAGGATTTTTTTGGACCTTGCTGACCGCCGAACTGCAGGCGGAAGCCATTGCAAAAAGATCAGTGCCGATATTCACAAGGCGCGACATCAAGAGCTGCCGGTGTTCCAGTTTTTGCTGGTACATCATCATGGCATGAAAAAGTTCGCGGGCAAGCTGATGCCCCGAGTGCGATGCGAACTTCATGTGTTTCTTAAGCGCAGCCGGAATCGACACTCCGGCCGGCATGCTGACCCGGTAAAAATATTGCCGCGGGTACCAGAGCGCATAAAAGCAGAAAGCTTTGAGCGCCGCACCCAGCTTTTGCAGAAGACTGGTTTTCGACGACATCATCGGCATCAGATTCGAGAAATGCATATCCATCGCTTCGCGCGCGATAAAAAGCCTCATGATCTGGCTGGTGCCTTCGATGATCGTGTTAATGCGCATATCACGCATGATCCGTTCAAACGGCAGGCCCTTTTCGCCGCGAGCTCTAAGCGACGCAGCGGTTTCATACCCGCGTCCGCCGCGAATCTGAATCGATCCGTCCACGATGCGCCAGCTCGCTTCCGTACAGCAGAGTTTTGCCATCGCGGCTTCCAGCCGGATATCCGTTTTGTGGGCATCGGCCATGGCGCAGGCCTGCCAGGCGACGGCATCCATCGCGAAAACAGTCGCCGTCATCGTTGAAATTTTTGCCGCAACCGCCTCATGCTTGCCGATCACAGAACCCCACTGCTCGCGCGAGGCTGCCCATTGACGCACGGCTTTAAGACACCACTTTGAAGCTCCCAGCACCGCTGCCGGCATTGTGAGCCTTCCGGTATTGAGCGTGGTCAGCGCCAGCTTCAAGCCTTTGCCCTCGCCCCAAATGATATTTTCGCGCGGCACTTTCACATCTTTAAAGCGCAGTAACCCATTTTGAATTCCGTTCAGTCCCATGAACCGGCAGCGATGAACCGTTTCAACCCCCGGCATCGTCTTCTCAACGATAAACGCCGTCACCTGCTGGCGTTCCCGCCCATGGACTATCTTGGGCGGCGTCAGCGCCATCACCACCATCACATCCGCCGCCGGACCGTTCGTGCACCATAGTTTTTCACCGTTGATGATGAAATGCTGGCCATCCGCTGAAGGCACGGCGCGCGTTTTCATCTTGGCCGGATCACTGCCAACTTCCGGTTCCGTCAAAGCGAATGCGGAAATCGCCCCCTTGACGAACATGGGGAAATATTTTTTCTTCTGCTCTTCGGTCCCGAACAAAAGCAGGGGCTGGGGCACGCCGATCGATTGATGGGCCGAAAGCCAAACCGACGTGGAAGCACAATAGCTGGCGACAAGATGGCAAACCCGGCTGTAATTGACTTGCGAGAGGCCGAGCCCGCCGTAGGATTTTGGAATCTTCATCGCAAATAGCCCAAGATCCGCCATGGCTTTGAAGGCTTCCGTCGGAAGCTCCCCGGTGCGGTCAACCAAGTCGGGATTAATGTGGGCCTTGAGGACTTTCTCGACTTTAGCGAGCAGGTCATCGCCAATTTTTTTCTCTTCGGCGCTCTGCTCAGGGTACGGCATGATCAAATCCCAGCGCAGCTTGCCTTTAAAAAGCTCTGCTGCAAAACTCGGAAATTTCCATTCGCTCTCACGCGACGACTCTGCCAGCTCAAGTGCCTTGAGCTTGTCGCCTGTCGCCTTGACTTGATCGTGAATTTCCATAAAGCGGCTCCCTTCCCGGAGTTAAAACTGTGGCCAGCCTTTTGAATCTGGATAAATACAATCGGCGCTTACATTTGAAGTATAGCGCACGCAGTCCCTTTCTGCTTTGCGCATGTAAGTAGATCGTCAAAAACGGGCATTACCTTAAAAATGCAAAAAGGAGGTTAAACCGCCTGGCAGAGCAGGCTTTTGAGGTAGTCGCCTTCGGGATGGTAAATGCTGACGGGATGATCGAACGCATGCGCGGTTTTAGCCAGAATGCGCACCTCGCGGCCCGAATCTTTAGCCGCGCCAAAGATAATTTTTTGAAATAAATCCGCGTTGACATACGAAGAGCAGGAAGAAGTAAACAAAAGACCGCCCGGCGTCAGTTTTTTAAACGCGATCAAGTTGATGTCTTTGTAGCCGCGCGCCGCATGCTCCACCTGGTCTTTGCGTTTGCAAAAAGCCGGCGGATCGAGAATGATCAAATCGTAAGACTGCTGATCGCTGCGTAAGAATTTAAAAACGTCGTCCTGCACCAAAATCTGTTTGTCCGAAAGCAGACCGTTCTGCTCCAGGTTAAGCCGGGCAATATCCAGCGCCGGTTGCGACGTATCCACCGTGGTCACTTGGGCAGCACCTCCCTTGCCCGCATAAACTGAAAAAGCGCCGGTGTAACCAAAACAGTTGAGCACTCGCTGATCGCGCGACAGCTTGCCGATGAGACTGCGGTTATCCCGCTGATCCAGAAAGAACCCGCTCTTCTGCCCTTCACGTAAATCTGCCTGAAACTGAAACCCGCTCTCGGTAAACGCCACAAGTTCGGGCGGCTCTTCGCCCCACAAGAGCCCTTCAGAGGGCGCCAGTTCTTCCTTGGCCCTGACTTCGGGATCGGAGCGTTCATACATGCCCCGCACGGAGACGGCTTCCCGAAGAATTTGGGTCAGCGTGTCGCGCCACGGCTCAATTCCCGCAGTTAAAAATTGCACCGCCAAAAAATCTCCGTAACGGTCCACAATCAGTCCCGGCAAAAAATCGCCTTCGGAATGAATCAGGCGGATTCCCGTGGTTCCCGCCGGCGTCAGTTTCTCACGCAGTTTCACGGCTTGCGTAATTTTTCTGCGGAACAAACCGGCATCCACCGGCTCATCCGCAAAAGTGAACATGCGAATCGTGATCTGCGAGGCCGGATTGATAGAGCCGATTCCGAGGAAAGATTCATCGGCAGCGAGTACGCGGATTAAATCTCCGGCCTTGTAGCCTTCGTCGATAAAGTCAATCGCACCTGAAAAAATCCAGGGGTGGAAAGCCTTGAGAGGTTTCTCGCGTCCCTTCTTGAGAACGCAGCGCAGCAGTGTCTTCACGGGCGGATGAACTGGGTCACCACAGCAAAAATACCAGCGGCCAGGCAGTAATAGCCGAAAAGAGAATATTTACCGCGCTGCAGAATGCGCATGAGCAGCATGATGGCCAGATAACCAACAATCGCCGAAACGAAAAATCCCACGGCGGCAACCTGGGGCTGCTGGGAGATAAAATCAAGCGCACGCCGGCCCTCCAGCAAGCCCACGCCCAGAATCGCCGGCATACCCATCAAAAAGGAATAGCGCGCCGCATCCCGTTTTTCAAGACCGCACCAGAGGCCCGTCAAAATCGTGGAGCCTGAGCGCGAAATGCCCGGAATCAGCGCAACTCCCTGCGCCAAACCGATGAGAAATGCATCCTGATGATGCATTTGTTCAAGCGTGCGTTCCCGTTCCAGATTCTTGATGCGGCTGCTGGCGATCAGAAAAACCGCCATCACGATCCACGCGATGCCCACCGCAAGAACCGATTCGAAAAGGCGCTCAAAAATATCTTTGCAGAAAAGTCCGACGATCCCCGTCGCCAGCGTTGATAAAACCACCAGCCAGCCGGTGAGTGCGAAAGGATATTTGCGCAAAAAAGTTTCGCGCACTTCGCCGCAGCGCGGCCGTTTCCATAAAAAAAGCAGGGATTGCAGGGTGAGCTGGGTAATCTCCCTGCGAAAATAGGCAAACATGGCCAGCATCGTGCCCCAATGCACAAGGATGTCAAACATCAGCATCTCGCGGCGAGCGCCAAGCCAGTGCTGCACCAGCACAAGATGCCCGGAACTTGAGACGGGCAAGAACTCGGTTAAACCCTGCACGGCTCCCAGCAACGCGGCTTCATAAATATTCATAAGAGTTCTCCCGCTTATAAGTGGCGGCGAAGTTTTTTAGCTTTCAGGGCATGCACCACTTTGCGGATGGATTGGGCATGACTCACCGGACAAATCAAAAGAGCGTCATGCGTATCCACCACGAGATGATCCTTCATCCCAAGCAGCACCGTCAGTTTTTTCCCGGTTTTCACGATATTCCCGCCGCTCTCGATAAGAAGCGGCTCTCCCAGGACGATATTGCCTTCCTTATCCGCCGGGTGCAAATCACGCAAACTTTCCCAACTGCCCACATCGTTCCAGCCGAAATCCACGGGACAGGCCAGAATCTTTCCCTTGAGCGGTTCCATCAACGCGTAATCAATAGAGATATTCGGCATTCCGGCGTAAAACTTGTCCATACCTGGTTTGACTCCGGCGCGCACGATTTTTTCCGCAATTTGCGGCGCCTCCGGCAGATATTTTTGCGCAGCCTCAAGCAGTGCCGATGCCTTCCAGACAAACATGCCGCTGTTCCACAAAAACCGGCCCGCTTTGAAAAATTTCTGAGCGCGCTTCAAATCCGGTTTCTCATGAAAATGCTTGAGACGAAAAACCGGCAAAGCCCCTTTCGAAAAAATACCTCCCAGTTCCAGATAACCGTAACCTGTGTGCGCAAAAGCAGGTTTAACTCCAAACGTCACGGAAAGACCGGTGCTTTGCGCTACGAGCGCGGCATGTTTAAGCGCCCGGCGGAATGCGGCCTCATCCTCAATGCGGTGATCCGCGGGCAAAAGCGCAATCACGGCCTCAGGATCTTTTTCAAGCGCCATGCGGGCAGCAAGCACCGCACAGGGAGCCGTGTTTCTTCCCACCGGTTCTCCGACCACCTGCGCGGCCGGGACTTTTTTCATAAGCGCACGCACGCGACTGACTTTATCTTTTTGCGTGACGACGAGAGTATGCCGCGGGCTGATCAGCGGCTTCAAACGTTCGAATGTTTGTTCGAGAAGAGTTTTTTTGCCAAAAACACGGAGAAACTGTTTGGGGGTGGCTTCGCGGCTTTCCGGCCAGAAGCGGGTTCCGGAACCGCCGGCCATGATGACGGCCCAAAGCATCAGCGGGTTCCCGAAATGGCGTGAATTTTGTCTTCGACGATTTTACGAATCTCACTCAACCGTGCCTGACTCGTCGCCTCAAAGCGCATCACCAGTACGGGTTGCGTGTTGGACGCGCGCACCAGCCCCCAGCCATCCGGAAATTCCACACGCGCCCCGTCGATATCCACCACCTTGTATTGGGCTTTCAATTCCTGCGTGGCTTTTTTGATCACGTCAAATTTCACGTCATCGGCACAATCCACACGAATTTCCGGCGTCGAAAAAGTCACGGGAACATCTTTCAGCATTTCCGGAATTGTTTTGCTTTCCTGATCCAAAATCTCGAGCATGCGGCAGGCAGAGTAAATACCGCTGTCAAAACCAAACCAGCGGTGCTTGAAGAAAATATGCCCGCTCATTTCGCCTGCCAGGAGAGCGCCCTCCTCTTTCATCTTGGCCTTGATGATCGAATGCCCGGTTTTCCACATGATCGGACGGCCGCCATGCGCTTGAATGTCCTGAAAAAGAAGATTGGAACATTTCACATCCGCAATAATGACCGCACCCGGATTGCTTTTAAGCACATTGCGCGAGAACAAAATCATAAGTTTGTCGCCCGGAATGCTATTGCCTTCGTGGTCAATCACGCCGACGCGGTCGCCGTCGCCGTCAAACGCCAGGCCAATGTCGGCTTTATTCTTTTTGACTGCTGCAATGCAATCGTGCAGATTTTCGGGCTCACTCGGGTCAGCGGGATGGTTCGGGAAATGCCCATCCGGTTCCGTGTAAAGTTCAATCAGTTCATGGCCGAATTTTTTGAGTAATTTCGGCACAACGAGTCCCGTCATGCCATTGCCGCAATCCACCACGATCTTGAGTTTCTTCTTAAAACTGAAACTCTTGAAAAGGTATTCCGTGTATTCCTCAATCAAGGGCCGCTCGCTCAAGTTCCCCCGGCCTGCAACAAAATCTTGCTTCTCAATAAGCCCCTTGAGTTCCTGAATTTGAGATCCGAAAAGGCTGGCGGTTCCGATGCACATTTTAAGACCGTTATGATCTTTGGGATTGTGCGATCCAGTGATCATAATTCCACCGTCTGTAGCCAGATAGTGGATGGCAAAGTAAAGGCATGGCGTCGTCGCAAGCCCGAGATCAATCACATGCAGGCCCGTCGACAGAATTCCTTTGAGAAGGCTTTGATGGATTCGCGGAGAACTAAGGCGGGCATCGCGGCCCACGGCAATGACGTAACATTTCTTACGCCGCAGGTAGGTGCCGTAAGCCCTGCCGATGTTTAAAACAACCTCATCGGTCAAATCCCTATCGGCCACGCCGCGGATGTCGTATTCGCGAAAAATATGATTGGGTAGGGGCATAGTTTAGGTTGAGAAGTTATGCGAGCGAGAGGACTTGAACCTCCACGCCTTGCGGCGCCAGCCCCTCAAGCTGGTGTGTCTGCCAGTTTCACCACGCTCGCACGTAAGATTTTTAAAAGAACTAAGCTGTTTTTTTGCGGTGGAGCTCTTTTTCAAGCTCCGCTTCCACCTGGGAAAGCTGCCCGTCAAGCCGGCGCGTCTCTTCGATCAGGTTCCGAATTTCGCCATCCTGCTCGGAAACCCCTGCTCCCTGGGCGGATTTTTCATAAACGCGGCTGCCAATCTGCGCAAACTGTTTGGTCACCCGGTGTTCCAACGTGGCCTTATCAATCATCAACTTGGTAATGTGCGCCGCTTCGCCCGCCTTCTCCGAAATAATTTTAACCGAGTGTTTGGTCAATTCAAACGCCTGGTTAAACGCCTTTTCCGCTTTCTGGTAGAGCTCGTGCTTATCCATGTCATACCTCCGCGGTTATTATGAAGATTCTGGGGGACCTGGATTCGAACCAAGACTAAGTGCTCCAGAGGCACCCGTGCTACCGTTACACAATCCCCCAACGAAACTATTCAGGATTCATCGCTACGATGACTTCCTTGGTCATCGAGCGATAGTCCCCGCGCATAAGCGCGGGGGCAATCCCCCAATGAACTTTTCCCCAACGAAATCAGAAAGAGGCGGTATTATACCGGCCGAAAGGCCTGCCGACAACCGTGCTTTTTAGTCTCACGAGAAGGTGCCAGGTACCCTCGCCTGGTAAGGCCGCGAGGGTACCTGGCACCTTCTCATTCTCAGCCCGGCGGCCACTTCAAGGCCCGGCCGGAAAGAAGATGCACGTGCAGGTGAAAAACAGACTGCCCGGATAACGGCCCATTATTGATCACCAGCCTGAAATCGTGGACGCCTGCCCGCTGCGCCGCCTGTTTGATCTTAAGCACGACATAACCGAGCAGTGCCGCGTGCAAGTCCCCCTCCAAATCATTCACCGACGTGATGTGCACCTTTGGAATTGCGAGCCAATGCACCGGGGCCTGCGGCTGAACATCTTCGAAGATCATGACCTCGGCGTCTTCATAAACCGTTTTCGCCGGAATTTTTTTATCCACGATTTTGCAAAAGAGGCAATCGCTCACGATCACACCTCAGCTTGTTTTTAATTGGCCCGCAAGTTTTCGGGCACGCTCCAGGCAAACGTCTTTGCCGAGAATTACCGCGAGCTCGAAAAGTCCAGGGCTGACCAATTCTCCAGTCCAGGCAAACCGCAAAGGATGGATAAATGTTTTGGCATGAATTTTAAGCATTTCGGCAGTTTGGCGCGTCCATTGCTCAAGTGCCGGCGCCTCTTGAAATGCCGGCAATTTTTCAGCTCCCGTAATCCAGACAGAAAGATATTCTGCCAGCCGTGTGCGGCCATCCGCGCCTTCCAGACCCGCTTTCGCGAGACATTCCTGCAGTTTCCCTCCATCGTAAACATCCAGGGGCGCGAAACAGTAGCCAGCTTCCTGGCGCAGTCCGCGCAGGGTTTTAATGCGCGTCTGAAAAAGCAGTGCCAGCGACCGCCATTTCTCAGGTGCCATGGAAGCGGCTTCGGCCGGCAACGCTTGCGCCAGTTTGCCACAGTAATCTTCCGGCGCGAGTTTTTTAATATGCTGGGAATTCATCCACTCCAGCTTGGTCAAGTCAAAACGCGCATTGGATTTCGTAATGCGCTTGAGTGAAAATTTCTGCGTCATTTCCGCCAGCGTAAAAACTTCCTGATTGCCCTCCGGTCCCCAGCCCAGAAGCGCCAGGTAATTCAGCAGGGCCTCCGGCAAATAACCTTCTTCGCGATAATGCGAGAGCGCCACGGCCCCGTGGCGTTTGGAAAGCGGCGTGCCGTCACCGCCCAGAATCAGCGGCAGATGCGCGTACTTGGGCGGTTTCCAGCCGAGCGCTTCAAACAAAAGAATCTGCCGGGGCGTGTTGGAGATATGGTCATCGCCGCGAATCACATGCGAGATCTGCATGTCATGATCGTCCACAACGCAGGCCAGCTGATAGGTCGGGTACCCGTCTGACTTCATGATCACGAGATCATCAAAGAGCGAGGCATCGAATGAAGTTTCGCCATGAACCAGATCGTGGAAAACAGCCGGCTTCTCAGGCATCAGAAAACGCACTGCGGTTTTACCTTCGCGCTCTTCTTCCACAGCGAGATTCTTCTCGACAAGCTCGCGGGCGACTTCCTTATAACGCTCAAGCCGGCGGCTTTGGTAAACCAGCGTTTCATCACTTTCCAGGCCAAGCCACGCCATCGACTCCAGAATATTGCGTTCAAATTCCGGCGTGGAGCGCTCGCGGTCCGTATCTTCGATGCGCAAAAGAAACTGCCCGCCCTGGGCGCGCGCGTAAAGGTAGTTAAACAGCGCGGTACGGACACCGCCAATGTGAAGATAACCGGTCGGAGATGGGGCAAAACGAACTCGGATCATAGAGGGGGAAAAACAAAAACGCCTTAGGATGTTTTCTTGGATTCAAGCGCAGTGATGAGGCTGCGGATTTTCGAGAGTTCGAGCGGCTTTTTGAAACAAGCCACGGCTCCGAGTGAAAGGATTTCATTTTCCTTGTTCGGCGGAATATAACCGGACATGATCGCCACCGGCACGGTGCTAAACGTCTTGAGTTTTTCGAAAACTTCGCGGCCTTCCATGCGCGGCATCAGCACGTCCAGAAAAATAAGGTCATAGGGTTTCAGCTTGGCCTGATCCAGCCCTTCCTGGCCGCTCGTGACGGCGTCCACCTCGTGCCCGTCTTCCTCGAGAATGTCCCGGAACTCTTCGCAGATGCCTTTTTCGTCATCGATAATCAAAATTTTTGCCATAGGTCCCCCTGCAAAAAAAAATTCAGCCTTCGGCCTCCGCCCGACGGCGGAGACAGTCATGTACGGCCACTGCTGGTGGCCGTCATTCCGGAAATTTAAAATTTTCCCTGAGCGTTGCGAAGTAGCTGCG
>JAHFHB010000226.1 GCA_023247135.1 Candidatus Omnitrophota bacterium | reverse complement strand
ATAAACGCACTGCTTGGCCAAAAGATAATCAACAGCCAGCAGATAACCCGCAAAAGTCCCTGCCAACTGTTTATCCGTGAGATTCCCGATGGCGCACAAAAGTAAACAGCTCAGAGCCCCAAGCAGAGTCTGAAGCAGCTGAATCGCTAATGGAAAGACTCCGATCCGAACGGCCAGAGAGAGCATCGCTGCGTAGACAGGCACCCGTCTGAGCACAGGCACACCCTTGAGACTAAAACCCTCATTCGCTGCGAGGCTCTCTGCAATCTTGACATGCAGTGTCGAATCCGCAGAAAGATGCTGGCCATTTCCCGAGGCATACCATCCGGCCAAAAGCACCAGCCGAAAAACGAATGCAAGAATGAAAATATAAAAAAAATGAGACTTTTTTAAATTTGCCATGATCAAAATTGTGCTCCTCGGGCATTCGTGGCCGCTATAGACGAGTCCGAGCTATGCGCAGAAATCCGAATATTGTAAAGAGCAACCATCAGTCCGCTGACAAACCAAAAAGGCTCCATAATACGCACGATATACAACGTGCATGAGCCTGTACAATGAAAAAGGATGGCGATCACTCCGGCACAATACCCCAGGGCCAGCCCTTTAAGAGTTCCGGCCGGAAAAACGCCATATAACCAGCGGCCAATTTTAAACAGCCTAAGAAAAATCCACAGCCAAAGTCCCAGCCCGATAAAGCTCAGCTCGTGAAGGGTACGGGCATACTGGCTGTCAGGATATTCCCAAGAAGCGATACCCAGTCCCAAAATAGGGTTTTGCTTGATTGCCTCCCAGCTTCGGCGAAACGCATTTAGACGTTCTCCTGAAGATTGATCGACTTGGTACGCCCTGTCCGCATGTTTCCCGTCTTCCCAAGTATAGGCAATGCGATCCTTCACGGCCGCAGGCAAAATTAACGGAGAAATAGTAATCACCGCGAGAATTGCAAAACGAGCCCATTGATTTTTGGTCACAAACGCCAGGAGCAAAAGCCCCCCGGCAAGCGCCACATAGGCCGTGCGGCTAAACGTATAAAGAAGCGGGATCAGCACCATGACCGACAATATTAAAAAAATAATTTTTCGAAAAGCTGATTTCTGGTAAAGCATAATGCAAAAAACCATCAAGAAACTGAACGCCAGGTAGCCTCCGGCCGTGGCCGGCTGCGGACGCCCTTCAAACGGTGCCGTAATCCTGTGGATGGAGTACATCTCGGTACTTGGAACTTGAAACAGCGTATAAAGCGCCAGGCATGCCACCGTCAACAGCGTGAAGAAAAGAAAAAATTTTACCTGTTTTTCGGTTTCGATAAAATTCAAAACAACGTAGAAAAGCACGAAAAACTCAATGACTTTGGCCTGGTAAAAGAAGGCAGGCAGCAAGTCGACGGTCCCGCGCGTCACTCCCACCGCCGATGACACAAAACTAAAAAGTACCAACGCCAAAAGCGGTTGATTGAGAGGCGTTTTTATAAAGATCCGCCCCCTTTTTCTCACAGCCGATCGGGCCACCCAGGCTAGCAGCATAATGGGGATCAAAAAATCTTCGATCCGCACTGCGATAGCACGCTGGTTCGCAAGCGCGCCCAAAGAAATTTCCGGTGAAAAAATCATGGAAATAGCGACCACCGCAAGCGCGAAACTGGTCGACGCGAAGGAAATAAGAAAATAAATCAACGCAAGGCAGAAGAGCAACGGTGCCACGTCATTCAAACCTGAAAACCCGCTATGCAGCCCCCAGACAGCGAGTAACGCAAGCGTGATCTGCTGGCAACCTCCACACGATCTTCTCATCGATGCACTCCTAAAGCTCCGTCTTGCTGCGGCCGGCTAAACATAAGCAGTTTCCTCACCTCATCCGCTTTTGTCCGCCAGTGCAAATCCGTTGTTTTTTCCGACGCGTACTCATAAATGACCAAAGCCTCTGCAAACAATTTGTTTTTTTCATAGAGGTCCGCAATCTGCCAACCCATATTTGCCATAAAAACATCCGCAGGCATTTCTTGCTTCGCTTTTTTCATCAACGCGCCCAACACAGAAACCGCCTCATCCAAGTTTCCCTTTTGCGCTAAAAAAAATCCGTAGGTATACTGATCCTGCCATACAGGCAGCAGCACACGCCGAAGCGCCAGGGAATCTTGGGTGTGCTCATAAATTTTTTCAAGAATTTGTAACGTCGACGGCCCTTTTTCTCGAAAGGCCAACCCCTGATACCTCTCATACAAACTCAGCGCTGTTTGTATCTTTCCGTCTTGAAGCGCCTGATAGGCGTATTGCGAAAGATAAAAAGCATTCGTAGGCTCCAAATCCGATGCTTTTTTAAAATATCGTTCGGCTTCAGCCACACGGTTACTCTGCGCCAATAGCGTTCCCACCATGAAGTAAGAACCCGGCCAAAAACGATTTAGTTCAGTCGCTTTCTGAAAGCTCTGCAACGCCTGTGCATAATGTTCTTTTTTAGTCACTTGCTGAAACGAAAGCTTTGCGCGCTTAAGCGACAACCGACCCAGCGCCTCATGGAAATCTCCGTTCCAGGGGCTCCACCGAATAGCACACCGGTAGGCGACGAATGCCTCACTCCAGTCAAAGTTTTTTTCCTCTCGCATACCTGAGCGATAGCAGATTTGCGCATAAAGTTGCGTTGCGCTTAAAGTAAAACAGAAAAGAAAAGCGGCAGTAACCCCCATCCAGCGCAAGCGGCCCATTCCGCAAACCGCATCCTGAGTTTTCGCCTCAAGACCCGTAATCTCTGCGGACATGACGGCAAGAACGATTGCGAAAATGAGACTTGTCGCATAAATTCTCAACGGGAAATCAAATTGCGATGCTGTAAAAAGACATAAAAATGACATCAGCAAACCCGAAAGCCGGATTTTTGAAGAAGCATCCGCGTTCCCCGCCGTAAGCGCTCTCCAGCTTTTTCGAGTGACAAGCCATAAGACTCCATAGAGCAAAAAAATTCCAGCTACTCCTAAATCAACCCCGGTTTGAAGTGTCTCATTGTGAGCATAATCCACAAGGAATCGGTCGGATTGGGCCCTGAATTGCGGAAAAATATGCACAAACGTGCCAAGTCCCCAGCCCCAAGGCCTTGCTAAAATCGCGTGCAGGCTCCCCTGCCAAAATTTGAAGCGGTGCATTAAACTAAAAACATTCAGGTGCTCGCCGTCCCAAATCTCCAAAAAACGTGCGGAAATCTTAATCCAATAGCCGGAACCCCAAAGCGCCGCCAAAGCGGCCGTAAAAATAAAAAAAAGGCCCGCCAGCAGTTTTTTAGAAGCGAATCCAAGCCCTGTAAGCAAAAATAAATAGGCCGTAAATCCAATGGCCGCACAAAGCCATACGGTTCGGGATCTTGTCAGCACAAGTCCTGCAAGCAGTGTCAGGAAAATCACCAAACTCAACGCTTTTGAAAAAAAGTTTCGGGTTGTTAAAATGGAGCTCAGACTGATAAAGATCGGCGCGACAAGGAAAGCCGCAAAATGCCCGCCATTGACGTAGCGCGATGCCATCGATTTCTTGGAATACCAATAATCAGCGGCGATGTGGCCCGTCATCTGCAACCATCCGTAAATAGAATAAACAATCCCCGCGAACACGATGACCCACAGCAGAAAATTTTTTCGTTTGGGGTCTTTGCAGACTAAAAGCGCCGCACGGTAAACAACCCAATGACTGAAGAACCGAATCCATGTCATCAGGCTGTAGAATGGCAGGACAGAAATAGCCGTTAAAAATAAAGTCATCAGAATGGCAGCCAGCCACCCCCGGGCAAATGGATCACGAAGTTGCACGTAAAACAAATCACGCCCGCAGCATAAAATAAAAAGCAATGCCGAAAGGTAGATAAAAGTCTGGACCCCGAACTGTTCCATCGCGCCGGTTAACCCGTGAAACCACGGGCCAACGGTGATTAGAAGTCCAAGAAGAATGGTCAGCGCAGTTGCAGGCATCCGATCTGTGACGCTGCGTTTAGACTGTCATGGTAGGTGTCGACGTTTCAGCTTCCGTGCGGGAACCTGAATGACGCGGCTTGGGTGGGAAATGGCTTATCGGCACATTGCCCCCTGGAAATAACGACTGAAAAATAAGTTTAAGCTTTTCGAGAG
>JAHFHB010000225.1 GCA_023247135.1 Candidatus Omnitrophota bacterium | reverse complement strand
CGCACCATGGAATTGGCCGTTCGCGACATCCTGGCGCAGGCTCACTTGAAGGTTGAGGACATTGACTGCCTCATTCCACATCAGGCTAATCTGCGTATTCTGCAGGCGGTGAGTGAGCGGTTAGCGCTGCCGCCCGAAAAAGTTTTTATCAATGTGGACCGCTACGGCAACATGTCCAGTGCCTCCACTGTGGTGGCGCTTTATGAAGCGGTCAAGACCGGGCGCATTAAAAGTGGCGACACCGTTGTGCTGGTCGCTTTCGGCGGCGGGCTCACCTGGGCGGCGACTGTTTTGAAATGGTAACGTGATGACTAAAATTGGTTTTTTATTTCCGGGACAAGGTGCGCAGTTTGTAGGGATGGGGCGGGATTTGTATGAGCAGGTTCCGCAGGCAAAAGTCGTCTACGATCGGGCCGATGCGATTTTAGGTTACGCGCTCTCGAAAATTTGCTTTGATGGGCCGGAGGACGAGTTGACGCGGACATTGAACGCTCAGCCGGCTATTTACGTGACCAGCCTGGCGGCGTTGGCGGCATTGCGTGTTAAATTTCCCGAGCTTCAGCCGGTTTTCGCGGCCGGGCTTAGCCTGGGCGAATGGTCGGCACTGGCAGCACTGAATGCATTGGATTGGGAAGAAGGCCTGCGTCTTGTTCAGATCAGAGCTCAGGCCATGGAAAAATCAGCCCAAGCCCGCCCAGGGACGATGGCTTCTGTGCTTGGATTATCGGTG
This sequence comes from Candidatus Omnitrophota bacterium, assembly GCA_023247135.1. Taxonomy (GTDB): domain Bacteria; phylum Omnitrophota; class Omnitrophia; order Omnitrophales; family Aquincolibacteriaceae; genus JAHFHB01. Next base: position 3,392 of record JAHFHB010000225.1, on the reverse strand, counting down.
ACGGACTGTGAAGCGGCCGCCACGGAGGCGGGCTGCGAAGTTGCGAATTTGAATTCTCCGGATCAGACCGTCCTTTCGGGGACCGTGGAATCCATTCAGAAATTGGTTGGGATTGCGGACGGCATGGGCGCTAAAAAGGTATTTCCCCTCAAAGTGGGGGGGGCTTTCCATTCCTGCCTGATGAGCGGGGCGCGCGACACTCTCACACAAGCGTTACAGAGGGTAAAACTTGAGAAGCCGGCGGCTATTTTTGTTCCCAATGCGGTGGCGCGGCCGGTTTCCGACGCGGAAGAAATTCGCAGTCTCCTGGCAGCGCAGGTGACAAGTCCAGTGCGCTGGGTGGAAACCATGAATGAAGCGGCCAAGTCGGGAGCCGGGCTTTTTCTTGAAATCGGCCCTGGCAAGGTACTGAAGGGGCTGGCGCGCAAATGCGTAGCTGGCCTCGTGGTTGAGCCTTGCGGAACCGTTGCAGATATCGAGAGAGCGGCAGGACTGCTTTCGGTTCAGAATGCTAAAGAGTGAGGCCTTTATGCTAAAAGATAAAGTCGCGATTATTACCGGGGCGAGCCGCGGAATCGGGCAGGCGATTGCACTGGCTTTTGCAAAACAGGGCGCGAAATTGGTGCTTTCGGCAAGCAAAATTGAAAATCTGCGCGAGACGGAAGAGCAATTTAAGGCGCTGTCTTTCAGCGATTATTTATTGACGCAAGCCAATGTCAGCACTCAAGATGAAGTGAATTCGGTTGTCAAAAAAGCCCTTGACACTCATGGAAAGGTCGATATACTTGTCAACAATGCCGGCGTGACTCGCGATAATTTGATCGCACTTATGACCGAAGCGGAGTGGGACGAAGTTCTTTCGATAAATCTGAAGAGCGTTTTTTTGTTTACCAAGGCTTGCGTCAAGCCGATGATCCGTCAGCGCCAGGGAAGCATCATCAATATCTCTTCGGTAAGCGGGGTATCGGGCAATACGGGGCAGGCCAATTATGCGGCCTCAAAGGCAGGCACGATTGGTTTTAGTAAGTCGGCGGCTAGAGAGCTCGCCAAACGGAACATACGAGTTAATGTCGTTGCTCCTGGATTCATCAAGACTCAAATGACCGGAAAGCTGCCAGAGCAGCAGCTGGAAGAGATAAAACAGCACATACCCCTTGGCCGGATCGGAGAACCCTCGGATATTGCGGATGTGGTTGTTTTTTTGGCATCGGACGCGTCGAGGTACATGACCGGACAGGTGCTGGTAGTGGACGGGGGAATGATCATCTAGTCAGTTTGTTCGGAAATTATCACTGCGTTTCAATTAAGGAGGAATCAATGGCCATTCAAGATAAAATCACCGAAATCATCGTCGAGCAGCTCGGAGTCAAGCCCGAGGAAGTGACTCCCGAGGCGTCCTTTGTGGATGATCTTGGAGCGGATTCGCTCGATACGGTTGAACTCGTCATGGCGCTGGAGGAAGAGTTTGGAATCGAGATTCCGGATGAAGATGCTGAAAAAATCCAGACCGTCGGTGATGCCGCCCGCTACATCGAAAAGAAATCGGCAACCAAGTAGTTTCCTCATCGAGACTGTTTAATCCTGTTCCTCTCATCTCTGACCTATGACACGCGTCGTCATTACCGGACTTGGTACTCTGTGCCCCGTGGGCTTGAACGTCACGGAAGCGTGGGATGCCTTTAAAAACGGTAAGAGCGGAACAGGTCCTTTAACTCAGATCGATGCGACTCAGTTCAATTCGCGGGTTGCCGCGGAAGTCAAAGGCTTCGAGCCCTCCAAGTATTTCACCCCCAAAGAAATAAAAAAGACCGACCGCTTTGTGCAGTTTGCAGTCGCCTCCGCCAAAATGGCGCTGCAAGACTCAGGGCTGGATATTTCCAAAGAAGACCCGTATCGTGTCGGCGTGCTTGTCGGATCCGGCATCGGCGGCCTCCGTACGATTGAAGAACAGCACAAAGTGATGCTCGAAAAGGGGGCCAGCCGCATTTCCCCTTTTTTGATTCCGATGCTGATCGTCAACATGGCGCCGGGCCAGATTTCGATTTCTTTAGGACTGAAGGGGCCGAACAATTGTGTCGCAACGGCCTGCGCGACGGGGTCCAATGCAATCGGGGATGCCAGCAAGCTCATTCAGAGGGGCGAAGCTGATGTGATGTTTGCCGGTGGTTCGGAGTCTTGCATTACCTCGCTGGGTTTTGGCGGTTTTGATGCGATGCGGGCGCTGAGCACCCACAATGAACACCCGGAAACGGCCTCCCGGCCTTTTGATGCGACGCGCAACGGATTTGTGATGGGAGAAGGCTGCGGCGTGGTTGTGCTGGAAAAGCTTGAGCACGCACTCGCGCGCGGGGCAAAAATTTATGCGGAGGTTGTCGGGTACGGCATGACTTCGGATGCCAGTCACATTACGGCGCCCGATCCGACGGGGGAAGGCGCGGCGCGCTGCATGATGGGCGCCATGAGGGATGCCGGCATCAAGCCCGAGGAAGTCGACTACGTCAATGCCCATGGAACGTCCACGCCGCTCAATGACAAAGTTGAAACTCTAGCGATCAAAAAAGCTCTTGGTGAAAGCGTTGCACGCAAGGTTAGAATCAGTTCGACGAAATCCATGACGGGACATCTGCTGGGTGCGGCCGGGGCGGTCGAAGCCATTGTTTGCGCTTTGGTTATTCAGGAAGGTATTATTCCTCCGACCATCAATCTGCACAAAGCGGATCCAGATTGTGATTTAAATTACGTGCCGAATGTTGCCGAGAAACATCCCGTCCGTATTGCTCTCTCCAACTCGCTTGGATTCGGCGGACACAACGCGTGCATCGCTTTCCGGCGCTACGAAGCGTAAGCGAACCGTCCCGAAGTTTCAAAATAAACCCGCCGCTGTAATCAATTTATTGTTTCTTATTTTGCATCCGTATATAATAGCGCCCCGATGAACTTTTCTATTTTTTCTCGCAACGAAGCGATTCGACGAGACTTGAAATCCCGTTCCGTCAGCCTTCCTTTTCGGAGACATTCATGCATCTAAAAAAACTTGAGCTTTTCGGATTTAAATCCTTTGCGGACAAAACGCTGATTCATTTTGACCGCGGTGTCACGTGTGTGGTGGGCCCGAACGGCTGCGGTAAAAGCAATATTTCAGACTCGATTCGCTGGGTGCTCGGAGAGCGCAGTGCCAAGCTGCTGCGCGGTTCCAAGATGGAAGATGTTATTTTTAACGGAACAGATTTTCGCAAGCCGATCGGCATGGCGGAAGTCTCCCTGACCATCGACAACGAAGACCGCGGACTGCCGATCGACTACGCCGAAGTGACACTGACCCGGCGCCTTTACCGCTCCGGCGAGAGCGAGTACCTGATCAACAAAACCGTCTGCCGCCTGAAATATATTCA
>JAHFHB010000224.1 GCA_023247135.1 Candidatus Omnitrophota bacterium | reverse complement strand
CGAAACAGGGGCCTGTTTATGAACTACACCGCGGTGTTTATGAAGTGGACCCCGTAGCCGCTGACGTGATTGCCAGACTTGGCGGCGAGCGCAGTGGTTTTATTCTCGTTCTATTGCCAAGCACTGGCGGTTCTGACTTTCCGACGCCTCCTGGCGGCCTGGGCGGGCCGACAGTCCCTGTGCCCAGCATACCGCCCAGCATCGACGGCGTTCGGCGATTACCGGCTCCTCCACTCGTTCCCGCGAGTTTAAAAAGGCCTATCGGCGCTCCTGTGGAAAGTGAAGTGCTTGTGGAGGTTCAAAAGGGTGACACACGATCCGAAATGCGTTCTGGCGCTGGCATTGAAGCGATAGAGCAGTTGAAACAGTCTTTCCACGATGCTTTCCAATATGGTTGGAGGGACGCTTTCCCGGAGTATCGCGTATCCATCAATAAAATTATTCTCGCCATGGATCCTGAGCAAAAAACACTCACCCCGGACCTGTTTGATTTTCTTCAAGATTGGATGGGGGCGGGCCAACAGGGAATAGCCGCTGGGAGATTCGCCGAATTTCAGCCGCATCTGGAACGCATCAATCGGGCCATTGCGCAACTGGGATTTCAAAGCCAGCTTGAGCTTGCGGGGATAGTGCCTCAAGAGAATCGGTACCAGTTTGTTCTGGCTCCGCAAATCCCAACCCTGACTCCTGCTGAAGCCGATGAAGTGCTGATGCATGCTGTGGAGATTGGTCAAGAGCGCTTGCGGTGGCAGGAGCAGCGGACGACTGGTGAACTCAGCAGTATGGCCGCCGGATTTATACGGCAGGCCGTTCAACATCTCGAACGTCCTGTTGCGGTGCTTCAACAGGGGCAGGTGCCCCAGACTGCAACGGCCTGGCGTGAATGGTTTAAAGATGGCTATGCGACCAGCTTTTTTTATCAAGCTCTGGAACGTCGCAAGGCGGAGGCGGCAATTCGCGCAAGCGATGAAGTCTCTTTGAGAAACCTTCGCAAGCATGATTCGCCTTTTGCAACGGCGGCGTTTTATCCCCTGCAGGATGGGATGAGTTTCCCGCAGCTGGTTGAATACATGCTTTGGCTGACAGGCAAAGAGTTAAGAACCGTGGATTTTATACGCCTGCAGGGGTTAGAGGGTGATGACTACATTTCCCGTACTGATGGGAATGACAAGCAGCTTGATCTTGCGAAATTCAACGATTTGATCTTTACGAAAGAACAGGGAATATGGGTGAGTTTCCGCTCCGAGATGCGCCAAGCCCCGGAGCGGGGCCGCAGAGATTTTTTACGTGCGGCGGTAGCGGCCGCCGCAAGTCTTCCCGTATTCGGATTTCTTGAAGCGCTGGCATCTGAACTGCCTCCGCTCACCATGACGCTGGACAAGCTTCTGAGTGATCTTGAAAACTCGCGGGTTCAGCCTGTGGTTGTGCCGGGTTTGGATAAGAAATTCACAGTGTACCGTTATGCGAGAGGCGGGAAGTTTTATCAGGTTTATTACGTTCAGAGCAAGGACGAACTGTTCGTTGCAGAAACGGATGCGCGGGGCAAGGTCCGTTCAAAAACCTACGAGTTCAATGAGGGGGTTCAGATTGAACAGCCTGAAATTTATGCGCAAGTGATTGATCGTCTGAAAAAGCTGCTGCCGCCGGAGCCGGCGGACGCGAGCCCGATACCTTTGGCAACCAAAGGCGACGAAGAGGGGTTTTTGAAGGCGACTTTGAACCTTTTAAACAAAGGCGAGAATATTAAGATTGTGGGCACCATCCCCGCTACTGTCACCCTGGATTACAACGGAAAAACATATCTAATTAAATACCAGGATACACTTCGCACCTTTTTCCAACTCGGACGGTATCAGATTCAGGTGATCGATTTAACGGAGAGAAAGGATGGTCTTTCGGCTATGACGGTGGAGGAGCGTAAAGTGAGTGCAAACTTTGACAAGGTGGTCACCCGATTACAGGAAATTCTGAAAAAAAATAACGGAGAAAACCCGGAGCCGCTGCCAGGGGATCTCCCTGCGAGTGTCAGAAAGCCGCTTCTTGAGCCCAAATACGAAAATTTGTCGGCGGTCAGCGGGGTTCCGCGCAACACGCTTTTGATTATAACCAATGAGCGCATCAATGGGGTTGACGGAGAAAAAAGATTACTCGTCACGTTTCCGCGTGATGTGAACGGCGTTTTAGAGAAAGACGCTGTGACGAAGACTGAAATTACCGTCATTCAATCGGCCCAATCGGCCGATAGTCGATTTTCGCTGAGACTCAAATTGAAAATAGCGTCTCTTAAGGGTCCTTTTATCAATTGGCTGGGGATGAATATCTGGCTTAAACAGCATCAGGATGCCCAGGATTTTGTGACGGTGCATTTTTTAATGAACGAAAAGCTCGTTAGTTTTACGGGAACAGTACAGACTTTTGCTGCCGGCGGCGAGGGACAGTTTACTTTGAGAAATGGGGGCACTTCTTACGTGATTCCCTACGTGAATGTTCGCGCCCTCTCCCGCTCGGAGCTGAGACACCTTGAACCTGCGGCTTTGATGGGCGATTTGACCAAGGTGATGCATCTTCTCAAGATTTCAGAGGACCAAAGCCCTCGCATTGTCGAGACGTTCCGCTCTTCAATCAATGCACAGGCCCTTGTCGCGGCCCTGGCAACGGCATCCCATCGGCTACCGGATGACGTTGTGGAAGTTTTAGCGCAAATTCCGTTTTTTCAAACCGTGGCGGCTCAATACCGGTTGCAAAATCAAACGGCGGTGGATGTCCGTGAGTTTTCTTCCAAACGGATGGATGTCTCTGTCGCAGAGGATGGAACTTCGTTTGACCGGGTCAATGCGGACCATCCGGGCAGCCCCTTGACGGATTTTCTGGTGCTGCGCAGGCAGGAAGCGGGCAAGGTTCCTTTTGCATTCCGGGATGACATGGCCCGTTATGCGGGGCATTTTCTGGGCTTGCCTCCTGCGAATTACGCCTCTGAGGGCATCGATCTGGAACATGATTTATCGCGCGTCGAGGAATTTTTTCAAAGGATCGATCTCAGGAAAATCAAGTATTTGGTGACTTCAGGCATCGGCGCCAATGAAATGTATTCGCACCAGCTGGCAAAACTTTTGAACGGATCCGAAAAAATGAAGGGATTGCGCTGGATTGTGGTCAATAATCCGGCGCATGAAAGCGAACGGATTCCAGCGGATGCCAATGCGGAAAACACGCTTGTTTTTGAAATGTCGCGCAGCGGAAGCACGCAGGAAACCGTGGATTTCTTTAATTTAACCAAGGACCGGTTCCCCCAAAGGCTGGTTGCGGCCAATTCGGGATTGCTGAATAAAGCCGCGCATGAGTTGGCAGCTCAAGCAAATGCCCGCGTGGTTATCATCAATGACATTCCGGGCCATATCGGCGGCCGGCAAATGAACCGTAAGACGCTGATGTTGTTTGTCCCGCTTTACATGGCGCTGCGGGCGGCCCTCAAGGATCAAGCGCAAGCCAGAGAATTATTGCAGGCTTATGTCCGGGCATCGTATGCAGCCAATGACAGCCTTTCTTACGGCGCAGGCGTCAACAGCGCAGCGGTTAACCTCGCCGAGTTCTGGTTCCGCCAGCGGGCCGCCGGCCGGTTCAAATTTTCAGTGGTTTATGATTCGAGCCTCGCGGCCACTGCCAAAGAATTTTTGCAGCTGACCAACGAAGGCGCCAATAAAACCAGTGAAGCCAGTAACAATCTGAACGTCCTGGACAGTTACGATTTCTCAAGCCCGCAAAGAGACCTTTTCAACCTGGCCATGGCCAACGATCCGGATCATCAAATGCCGCTTTTTCTTCTGAACCGGCAAGCCCCGGATTATGCCGAAGCCCGGAGGGCGGCCGAAACGCTTCGCCTGCGGAATATTCCTGTTTTGATCGTGGAAACAAACATGGCAGGGACCTCGCTCAAAGACGATTTGGCGCGATTGGCCCGTCTCACCAATCTGTTACAAGATATGGTGGTTTACTTTACTTATCTCACCGACCAGGACGCCAATTCCAATCCGGCCGTCAAAATGGTGCGCGAAATTACGGCCGCCATGTTTGAGATTGAATCCGCAAAAAAAATGGCGGGGCAGGACCGGCGCATCACGGTGGGCGAAGTGCAAGAA
>JAHFHB010000223.1 GCA_023247135.1 Candidatus Omnitrophota bacterium | reverse complement strand
AGTATTTTTGGTTTCCAAACCAGAGAGTGCTCGTTCCGAGATGCGTCAAAATGCGCTGGCGCTTCCTCTGGCAGGATTGCAAAGGGTCGCTGTGACGGTGAGTCCTGCCGCGCTCCGGATTTTTTTTGGCGTGGTCGGCGGCGTCTTTGGCTTGATCGATTTCTTGCTTGCCGGTGCGACAGTGACTCCGGAAGCACTTCTACTGCATCTGCCCGTGGCGGCGGCTCTTTTTCTGCTGAGCAAACCAGGATACGAACGGTTAGGACCGTTAGTTCTTGAAGGAACAAAGGACAGAGGCTTGAGGCTGCATGTGTTACCGCCTGTTTTTGAGTCCAGAAAAACTTTTCTGCAAAACCTGGCCAAAGGTATCCGGGAATTGAAGACGCGCATCAGGAACGGAGCGTTGAGGGATAAAGGCTATCACAGTATTACGGTGACAGTGCACAGTCAAAAGATGCTGGATGCTTTCAAAGGCGGGGTCAAAGCTGAAAGCCTGCAATTTTCAAAAGTGTCTGATCAAAGATCCTGGTTCAAACGCGCTGCTGAAAGATTCAGCTTCCGGCTGATCCAATGGTCCGGTAATTTACCGGCCGGCGACCAGGTGCTTGATCCGGTAACTCTGTCTGTAACACTGAGCAGTGCTCGCTCCGAGATGCGCGGGCAGCAGGGAGCGCGGCGGCTTCAACCCGAAGAACCAAATCGAGGAATTCGCCTGCAGGGGCGGCTGCGCGGGACTACTGAGGACGATCTCCGTGAGGAGATTGAACACAGCCTAGGCGATTTTTTCGATCTCGCGCAGAGCCGCGGTAAACGGTTCGCAACCACGCATATCCAAATAAATGGGCAAGACCAACGCCTACCCGCGGGCATCCGCACCCCGCAAGCAATTACAGATCTGCTTGTGCGGGGGATCGGAAAAAATTCTTTAACTTTAAGCAAACTCAAGCGCGGATCGCACAGCCTTGATCTATTCGTGACAATTGCAAACGGGGCTTTGACGATTTCTATGAACCTGGCGTCGAGGTCAGAACCGCCGCCCCGTGCTAACCTAAAAATACCGGTATCCTCAGAACGTCCGCCGCCGCTGCCCACGACGGCGCGACGGTTCCAAAACCAGGTGTGGCTGCAGGTGTTGATCGGAACAGCCATCGGCGTTTTCAGCATCATCACGCTTATTCTGCTGCTCTTTTTGGCTGCGCCAGCGCCGCAGACTGTGCGTTCGCAGGAAACGACACCCGTTTCGGTTGTGCAAGAGGCCGGGAAAACAGCCACTGCCCCCATCCGGAAAATCAGCGACGAAGCGCTGAAAGATTTTTTCAGCGTGAGCTGGGCGCAATATCTTTTGGATCTGGCCAATAAAGGCCCCGGGGATCCGAGGGTAAAAGATTCGGTGCGCGAAATGATCCAGGATGCCGGCCGGCTTTCCCCGGAGCTTGAGTCGTTTGCCGATACAGTGACGGGATTGGGCTGGAACCTTAACGATAAAGTCGCGCAGGACTCGCTCATCAAAGCGCGCAATAATTTTAATTTAAAAACGGCAATTCCCGGCGGTTATTACGTCCATCTGGCCTTCGTCAAAGCCCGCGATGGCCACACCTATCTGGAATCTTTTGTCGAAAAAGTTCACGAGTCTCAAATCCTGACGATCGATGGCCGGGAAGTGACGCTCATTTATACCGGAGAAAAACTGGATGTGCTCGATGTGGGCCGGGCTTTGGGCCATTCCAGTGAGAATGAACCGATCATCCGCGTCAGCCTGGAAAAACTGCGTGAGCGGGCAGAACAACTGGTCCTTGCGGGCCGCAGCGGGGATCTCACAAAAATCTTTCCGAATACGCTTCAATCGGAGGCCTTACGCGCCTGGGTGAAGCAAGTATTCGGTCAGAGCGATGTGGAGTCTCTTTTGCAAGACATGGTGCGCGCCACCGCTGCACATGAAATTGCGCACGTGCTTCACCAGAGCGGAAAGTATCGGCTCGCAAACACGCTTTCCAGGACAATCGCGGGTTGGGATCAGTTAGACGCCAGGGATCAAGCACGGGTAGAAACGGAAATCCTGGCGTATTTGGCCGAATTGAGCGCGGCGCCGAACCCTGCCGACACACTCGCCCTCATTTTTAATAATGCCGGGGTCAATAATTTTACAGCCGAGGGTCTATCCGGCAACGCCATCGTCCGGCAGCTCAACGGCAAAGCAGTTGGGGAGAAACAGCTGGAAAGCGTTTTTCTGCAGCAGGCGGCCAAAAAAAATATTAATCAGGACGCCGGAAAAATTCTTGATCCCGGATTCCAGGATGCCCTGCAGCGCGTGATTCGTCAGCTGCGGTCAGAAATGAGGGATGTCACAGAGCTTGCCAAACTGCGCAAGGGAGGGAAGGACGGAATCGCAATGCCCGCAGGCACCGACCCTGCGGTGTGGGGTGCGATTGCAACGCCGCCCTTGCGGGAAGACGGGAAGAATCCATTTGTTGAAGCTTTTGCGGATCCCAAAAGGAATCCGCTGACGAGGGAAGCAAACATTTATCTGGTGGGCCGTCTTGTGGAACATTTCAAGAGTGCTCTCCGGGAAAGATGGAGTGATCCTGAACACCCGGAATATGGCCAGCTCAAGATAACACAAGAACTACGTAACGATTTTATTCTGCAGGAAGTCAAGGATCCGGTCATCACCCAGGAAGCTTACGAGCGGTTTTTAGACGATTTCTTTTCGCCGGAGATTAAAGCGGTTTCGAATTTTTACCGGGAAGTGACTGGGCAAACCCTGAATCTCTCGGATGGGCTGTCAGATAAAACCAAACTGCTGGCGATCAAGCCGATCAGGGACGTCGCGCAAAAGGCTTTTAAAGCCTGGCTGGATGGTGCTTTTCAGGGCGTGGTAATTGTCGATCCTGACCTTCGCGAAAATAGAAAAACCGGGGAGCGGCAAACGGTTTTTGTGGTAAGAACGGTGGATATCGAGCAGACGCGCTCAAGACTGTATGCCGCTCTGGCGTGGCTGACGGCCCTGGCGATTGCCTTTGTTTCGCTCAGTTTTATGAGTTATATCAAACACGAAATCGGTGCGCTTGCCGCGTGGGGCGGGCGGGGTGCGTTGGCAGCCGGTCTCCTGGCCTTTTTCGGGAATTACTATCTGGGCGGCTGGCTTAAGAACTGGATTTCTAAAATCGGCAAAGCCCTGAATATTTTCAGCCGTCTGAAAAAGCAAACGCACCTGGAGGCCTTTCGCCGCGTGATGACGGAAGAATTGTACGCGGTCTATGATTCGGACGGGAATATCGTGCGGAATTGGGAAAGCGATTTGAAAGATTACAGAGATAAAATGCGCGAAGTCCGTGAAGCCGTGATTAAGCAGGGCGGGAAGGATGGCCCGGAGATTGAGGCGATTTTGCAAATGGTGGAACGGCTGACGCTCGATGCCTTTAAAACCACGCCATGGTATCCCCTGGCCGGCAAGCAGGGCAAACGCATGATTACCTTCATCAAGGAAATTCATGAACTGCTTCAGGCCGGAGAAGAGGGCCACACGCAGGCGCGCACGGTGGCGCTGGCCATGTTTTATGCGGTGCTGTCCGAACTCGCCAATTCCGGTAATGTGGACCGTGATTTTATGAAAAGGTGGAACCCGCCGCTGGCGCTGATGAGTTTTAGAAACGCCAATATTTTCAGACATTTTCAGCGGTTCTTCAGCCAGAACGGGCCTGCGCTGCGAGCGGATAAATTTCACGCGGCTCAGGCGAAGGTGAATCTGGCTGCTGAGGGGGTCACTTTTAATGTGTATCAGCAGGCACGTGCGACCAAGAAGCTTAAATCAGTTGATTTTATCAAAATCAATGAAGCTCATTTTGGATCTTTTGCTGCGTTCGTCAGGAATGAGATTGATCCATCTGACCCGCGCAATATCACCCACACCGGCGGAGCGGCCGATGCGGTTTTGCGGGCTTCTTCAGGGCGGCTTTCTGCACTGGTGATGGCGCGGGCCGCCCTCGAAAAACGCCAGCAGGATATTCAGGGAAAGGCGGGCTTGAAAGCGGCGATTTTGCAGAAACTTTTCAAGTGGCTGCTCGGGATTGTGAACGCGCTGATCACGAGAACCGAAAACAGTCTGCGCCGCGATGTCGGTTTGAACGCGTCTCTTGCGCAG
>JAHFHB010000222.1 GCA_023247135.1 Candidatus Omnitrophota bacterium | reverse complement strand
CTTCTACCGGCTTGGGTTCAAGCGGCATATTCTCAAAATAAGGCGGGTGCTTGATGTAGGTTGATTTGTCGTCCCACCGGTACGTGTCGCCCGCAGGGGCTTTGAGCGCCTGCCAGGCTTCATCGCCGTCAAAAACATTGCCGTACTGTTTCTGAAACATCGCGGCCTGTATTTTAGAAACAGCTTGAGTCACCTCTTGATCCGTCGGCCAAATATCACGCAAATAAACCGGTTTCCCGCTTTGATCATTGCCCAGAGAGTCCTTGCTTAAATCGATCTCAAGCGTTCCGGCCAGCGCATACGCCACCACCAGCGGCGGCGACGCCAGATAGTTCGCACGCACCTGAGCATTGACGCGGCCTTCAAAGTTACGATTGCCGGAAAGAACAGAGGCCACCACTAAATCTTTTTCGCGCACGGCGTTTGAAACAGCCTCAGGCAGCGGCCCTGAATTTCCGATGCAGGTGGTGCAGCCGTAGCCCACCAAATTGAACTTTAACGCCTCAAGCGCCTGCTTCACGCCCGCCGCTTCCAGATAATCCATGACAACTTTGGAACCCGGCGCAAGGCTGGTTTTGACCCAAGGCTTGGAATGCAGCCCACGCGCCAGCGCTTTTTTTGCCACAAGGCCCGCGGCCAGCATCACCGCAGGGTTGGACGTGTTCGTACAACTGGTAATGGCCGCAATCGCAACCGCGCCATGTCCTACGCCGAAAGTTTCACCGTGCTGTGTTACGCTCGCCGAGGCTTTGGCGTCGCCGCCTTTGGCCGCAAGTGTTTCAGAAAGAAATTTTGCGAAAGAAGCAGGCGCATCGCCGAGCGCCACGCGATCTTGCGGCCGTTTGGGACCAGCCATGCTCGGCACCACACTGGCAAGATCCAGCTCAAGGCAGTCCGAGAACTGAAAATCAGGTGTTTGCGGCGTGCGAAAAAGGCCCTGTTCCTTGAGATACGCTTCCACAAGCGCCACCTGCTCCGCACTGCGGCCGGAAAGACGCAAATAACGCAGGGTTTCGTCGTCCACCGGGAAAAACCCCATCGTCGCGCCATACTCAGGCGCCATATTTGCAATGGTCGCACGGTCCGCAAGCGAAAGTGCGTCAAGCCCCGGACCAAAAAATTCGACAAATTTTCCGACCACGCCTTTTTTTCGCAGCATTTGTGTCACGGTCAGCACAAGATCCGTAGCGGTCAATCCGGCGTTAAGCTTCCCCTTGAGTTTGAATCCCACCACTTCAGGGATCAGCATGGAAACCGGCTGGCCCAGCATGGCGGCCTCCGCCTCAATGCCGCCCACGCCCCAACCCAAAACCCCTAGGCCGTTAATCATGGTGGTGTGAGAGTCTGTGCCCACCAGCGTGTCGGGATAAGCGAAAATCTCGGCACCGACTTGCTTGCTAAAAACACCGTAAGCCAGATATTCCAGATTGACCTGGTGCACAATGCCCGTCCCCGGCGGCACGGCCCGAAAATTATCCAGCGCCTGCTGGCCCCATTTCAAAAAACGGTAACGCTCGCCGTTACGCTGAAATTCGAGCGCCACGTTCTGACGAAAGGCTTCCGGCGAACCAAAATTGTCAACCTGTACTGAGTGATCGATCACAAGATCGACGGCTTCCAGCGGATTAATTTTGCGTGGATCGCCGCCCATTTTCACCATGGCATCGCGCATCGCCGCCAAATCCACAACGACCGGCACGCCGGTGAAATCTTGTAAAAGAACCCGCGCCGGCGTAAACGCAATTTCACTTTCCGATTTTTTAGCTGGATTCCACAAGGCAAGCGTTTCGATGTCTTTCGGGGTAACGCTTTTACCGTCTTCGGTACGCAGTAAGTTTTCCAGAAGGATGCGAATCGAGAACGGCAATTTCTCAATCGCAAAACCTGCTTTTTTCAGGGCCTCAAGACGGAAGATCGCGTAGGTAGCAGAACCAACCTTGAGGGTGCCGCGGCTATTGAAAGAATTCATAAAGAACCTCTGATTCGCGCTTGCTAAAATTATCTTCAGTCATCCTGCCTCTACGAGGACGTCGAGACTGGATGTACTCACCGCTGTTAGCGGTGTGTCATCCTGAGTCGCCTATGTACTCATAGGACGACGAAGGATCTCGGAACTTTTGGATTCTTCACTGTCCTGCAAAAACCGCCCGCCCCAAAACCGGCGGGCAAGCAGGCAGTTCAGAATGACATACTGAGTGGGCTTATTGAAAGAAACTGCACGGAAATCAAAGTTTCAGCTTCGAACAATTTTCTTGAACGTGAGCCGCAGACGCCGCCAACTCTTTTTGCTGTTTTTCCGTCAACTGCCAAACGGGAATTTCGAGCACCCCTTCAAAGCCAAGTCGCGCGGGCACGCCGCAGTAAACATCTTTGAGGCCGTACTCTCCGTTCATGTAAACACAGCAGGGCATAATGTCGCCCGTGTTTTGCACCACGGCTTTGACCATTTTAACCACCGAAGCCGAAGGCGCGTAATAGGCACTGCCTGTTTTAAGCAGGGCCACGATTTCAGCGCCGCCATCGCGCGTGCGCTGATTAATTTTTTCGATCACCTCCGCCGGTAAAAGCTCCGTCACAGGGCGGCCCTTCACTTTTGTAAATTGCGGAACCGGCACCATGTCATCCCCGTGTCCGCCAAAGACCACCGCCTCCACATCGCCCGCAGCACACAACAATTCTTCTGAAAGAAAATACCCGTAGCGCGCCGAGTCAAGCACGCCCGCCATGCCAAAAACGCGGTTCGCAGGAAAGCCCGATTTCTTCCAGGCCAGATACGTCATGGCATCCAACGGATTTGTGACAATAATGATGACCGCGCGCGGCGAATATTTCACGCACTGATCGACAATTCCGCCCACGATTTCCGCATTCTTTGCCAGCAAATCGTCGCGGCTCATGCCGGGCTTACGCGCCAAACCGGCCGTAATGACAATCACATCCGAATTTTTGGTATCGGCGTAATTATTCGTGCCGGTAATGCGCATGCGAAACCCTTCCACCGTCGCTGATTCCATCATATCGAGCGCCTTGCCCTGCGGCAGCCCCTCGACCACATCGATCAAAACCACATCGGCAATGTCTTTTTCAACCAGCCTTTGTGCCGTTGTTGCCCCTACAAACCCCGCTCCCACCACCGTTACTTTTGGATTCGCCATAATTTTATCCTCTTTACTTGCATTTGTAGGGAACAGGCATGCCTGTTCCCTACGGTCATACACACGGCGCCGTTAGCGCTGCGTCATTCTCGCATCGGTATGGAAACCGATACTGTCATGTACGCAGCGCCGTTAGCGCTGCGTCATTCTCGCAATAATCGCATCGCCCATTTCTCGGGTGCCGACAGCCGTTGGATCGTTCTTCTCCTGCTTCATGTCATAGGTCACAGACTTGCCTTCACGAATCACGTCCGCAATGGCGGCCTCAAGACGCTGGGCTGCATCCGTTTCCCCAAGATGCGCCAGCATCAACACGCCCGAAAGCATGACAGCCGTCGGATTAACTTTATTCAAACCTTTGTACTTGGGTGCCGAGCCATGCGTCGCTTCAAAAAGCGCGCCCTTTTCCCCGATATTCGCACCCGGCGCCACGCCAAGTCCGCCGATCAGCCCCGCACAAAGATCCGAAAGAATATCGCCGTAAAGATTGGGCAGCACCAGAACATCGTACTGTTCCGGGAACTGCACAAGCTGCATGGACATGTTGTCCACAATGCGGTCGTCAAATTCAATGTCAGGATATTTTTTAGCCACCTCACGCGCCACTTCCAGAAAAAGCCCGTCGGAGAACTTCATGATGTTAGCTTTGTGCACAGCCGTCACTTTTTTACGCTTGTGCTTGCGCGCATACTCAAAGGCGTAGCGAACAATGCGTTCGGATCCAAACACCGAGATCGGCTTAATACTGAGCCCTGAATCCGGGCGGATTTTCTTAGTCTGGTATTTATTGATGAAGTCAATGACCTCTTGCGCTTCCTTGGTGCCTTTCTGGAATTCAATCCCAGCATAAAGATCTTCGGTGTTTTCGCGCACAATCACAAGATTGATATTTTTGTAGCGCGAACGCACGCCCTCATAACTTTTGCAGGGCCGCACACAGGCATAAAGATCCAGCGCGGAGCGCAAAGCCACGTTCACAGAACGAAAGCCC
>JAHFHB010000221.1 GCA_023247135.1 Candidatus Omnitrophota bacterium | reverse complement strand
ACGGCCGTGCGCAGGCGCTGGAGCGGAAAGCGCTGCTTGATTTCTTCCAGGTCGCGTCTTTTCAACGTTAAAATTTCATCAAGAATCATGAATTTGAAATCCATACAAGTTTCGCCAGAGCCTTGCGCGCCGCGCCGGAATCCAGTGAAGCGCGGCTGCGCACGACACCCTCCGCGACGCTCGCAGCCACTCCGGCCGTGTAAAGAGCCAGGCTTGCGTTTAATAGCACCACATCACGTTTCGGACCGTGAATCCGGCCTTCGAGAATGCCGAGCGCGATCTGCCGGTTGACAGAAGCGCCGCCGCCTTTGTAGGCCGCGGCCGACGCACGGTTGAATCCATATTTGCTGGGTCTAAGCATCCAGCGTTTGCGCTGCCCATTGACAATTTCGGCAATCTCAGTCGGCGCACTTGGGGTCGCCTCGTCGAATCCGTCCAAACTGCGCAAAATCAGTGCACGCCGGATTTTCTGCTTCGCTAAAAGCTCTTCGTAAAAATCCAGCTGGCCGGCGCCGGAAACTCCAATCATTTGTGCGCTCAGCCGGCAGGGATTCAACAAGGGCCCGGCGTCATTAAAAAAAGTCCGGATTCCAATCTCGCGCCGCAATGCTTGTACCCGTGCCAGTGCCGGATGATAAAAAGGAGCGTGGAAATAGCCGATCCCCGCAGAACGTAACGCGCTTTTCATCAGGGGTTGCGGCGCGTCCAGTTTCACGCCAAGTGCTTCCATCAAATCCGAACTGCCGCATTTTGATGTCACCGCGCGGTTGCCGTGTTTTGCCACGCGACCGCCGGCCCCGGCCGCGACAAACGCACTCACCGTAGAGATGTTAAAACTGCCAAGCCCATCCCCGCCCGTCCCGCAAACATCTAAAAGATTTCCAGGCGTTCCTGCAAGCGGTTTTTCTAGTTTCTTGATGCCGGCGATCATTTGCGAAAGCTGCGAAGCGCTGATGCCCTTTTTTGCAAGCACAAGCAGAAAGCTTCTGAAGAAGTTTTCCGGACAGCGGCCGTTTAAATAATCCTGCACGCACTTTGCGGCGCCGTTTTTAGACGGGGTCTCCGAAAGATTCGCTTCCAAAAGAGCTTGCCTTTGACGCGGCTCAATCATGCCGCTTCCGGGGGTTTTTTTCAAAGCCCGCCGCCTGTTTAAGAAAATTCCGCAAAATATCTTTTCCTTCCGGGGTCATGATGGATTCGGGATGAAACTGGACTCCCCACGTTGGATGGCTGCGGTGTTCAACTCCCATAATCTCTCCGTCTTGGGTCCAGGCGCTGATTTTTAGAATTTCAGGACAGGATTTGCGTTCGATCAGAAGCGAGTGATAGCGCGTGGCTTGAAACGGGTTTGGCAGCCCCGTAAAAATCCCCTTGCGGTCGTGGGACACTTGGGAGGTTTTTCCGTGCATGATTTTACGAGCTCGAATAATTTTCCCGCCAAAAACCTGCCCGATACTTTGGTGCCCCAGGCAGACCCCCAAAATGGGGATGACTCCACTAAACTGCCGGATGACGTCACAGGAAATGCCGGCTTCATTCGGCGTGCACGGCCCCGGTGAAATCACAATTTGAGACGGTTTCATCTTCTGGATCTCCCGCAACGTGACCTGATCATTACGCACAACGACCGGTTTGGCATGCAACTCCCCGAAATACTGCACGAGGTTATACGTAAAGGAGTCGTAGTTGTCGATCATGAGCAGCATACGAATTGCCCCCGGTTCGTCACGGCATGCCGCAGAGCCTGCGCCTTATTCAGCGTTTCCTGATACTCCTTCGCCGGACTGGAATCCTGAACGACTCCGGCGCCCGCTTGAACATAAAGGCACCGGCCGTCATCCACCAGCGTGCGGATCGTAAGGCACATTTCCATATTTTGCGTAAAGCTGAAATAGCCCAGGCAGCCCGCATACGGCCCGCGTTTTTCGGGCTCCAGCTCATCAATGATCTGCATGGCCCGGATTTTAGGAGCGCCGGTGACCGTTCCTGCAGGGAAAGCCGCGCGCAGCAGATCAAACGCATTTTTGCCCGGCTGTAATTCTCCGGCCACCTGGGAAACCAGATGCATCACGTGCGAAAATCTTTCAATCTTTGCAAAATCCGTGACCTTGACGGACTCAAAGCGGCAGACGCGGCCTAAGTCATTGCGCCCTAAATCGACGAGCATGAGGTGTTCCGCCATTTCCTTTTTGGACTGCTTGAGCTGATTCTCATATTTCAGATCTTCACGGGCCGACGTTCCGCGCGGACGCGTGCCGGCAATCGGCCGTACTTCAGCGGTTTTGCCCTGTTTCTTGACCAAAAGTTCGGGAGACGATCCGATTAAACGCAGTGCGTCGTAACGAAAATAAAACATGTGCGGTGACGGATTGATGGAACGCAGCGCCCGGTAAATTTCAAAACCGGACTCGCCCATGCTCGGCATGCTGAGGCGCTGGGAGAAAACGACCTGAATGCAATCACCGGCGCGCACATACCGTTTTATTTTTTGTACGGAGCGAATAAATTTATCTCTTGAAATATTCGGCTGGAAGGCCGCGCCGGCGGCTTTACGTTTGGCAGCGCCCAGAGCTCGAAGCGGGCTTTGCAAACGCTGCTGCATCCGTGCCAGCCGCCTGCGGGCGTTGTGATATCCCAGGGGAACACGCTCTCTCACATCCACGATGACCGCCAGCGTCAGGGTTTTTCTAAAATGATCAAAAATGGCAAGTTCGCGGGTGCAGAAAAAAACAGCATCGGGCGCTGCCGGCCCTTTTTTGGGCGTCAGCCGCACCGTTTCAAAATCCGCCACATTTTCGTAACTGAAATACCCCACCCAGCCGCCGCAAAACTCGGGCAGGCTCTCGGGGTTCGCCAGGGCAAGGCTGCATGTCCTGGATTCCAGCAGACGAATGAACGGCGTGTTCTTGTGCCTGATGCGAGAGTTTCCGCAAAGCTCGCTGACTTGGCCGTTTTCTGACAGTAAAACGGACGAGGGATCAAAACCAATGAAGGAGTAGCGGCCGATTTTTTCGCCCTGCTCCGCCGATTCGAGCAAAAATGCGCGCTTCGAGGCACCCGCAAGTTTCAGGAAGCAGGAGACAGGCGTTTCCAGGTCGCACGGGATCACCTGAGTCAGAGCCACATGCGTTCCCTTGCGCGCCAAACGCCTGAACTCCGTCAAACGCAGTGCGCTCATGCCTTGTAAACCTGATCCGGGTCAAAAACTTTATCTTGCGTGACTTTTGTAATTTGCCCCTTTTCATTCAATTCATGCACAAAACAGGTGCGGTATCCAAGATGACAAGCACCGCCGGTTTGTTTGACTTTAATCAGCACGGCATCGCGATCACAGTCGGTCAAAGCCTGCCGCACGCTCTGAACATGCCCGGAAGACTCCCCTTTGACCCAATATTTTTGCCTGGATCGCGAATAAAAGACGGTTTTCTTCTCCGTCAGGGTGCGTTCAAGAGCCACTTTATCCATGTAAGCCACCATGAGGACTTCCCCGCTGTCCGCATCCTGGATCACGGTCGTAATAAGACCTTTATCATCAAATTTAAACTGTTCCATGAGAACCCTCCTGTTGAACCGATGAGTATGCCATAAAATAAAACTGTGTCAAGATGTTACACTGCTTGGATTTGCATAAGGCTATTGATTGGAATTGGTTACGATCAAAAAATATCGGCTGACATGACGCTAAGCTGTAGGGTGAATCTGTGAATGGAACAACGTGCGACGGTCGACTGATGAGAGCGTTTTTTAGCATGCAGTTGACATTGCACTGATGCGGGTTTGAAGCGCTGCCGGGTTGACTGGCTGGCCTTCCACCATTCCTTCTTCTTTGTGCAGCGTCACAATTTTATTCTAGGCAGGCATGGAATCAGTTTTCTATCCATGGGATTAAGTATAGAATTACGCGGTATTTTTATAAACTTCTACGCTGTTGGCGGCATCAGGAAAACTGCGTTTATGAATTTCTGGTCAAATCCCGGGTATTGTTTGACATGCTGCGCTCAAGTAATTTTTATCGCCCGACAAGAGTGGTTGAGGGATCACTATGTCTGCTCCGGTTGCGGCAGTATTCCGCGGGAAAGAGCGTTGATCGCCGTCCTCGAAGATAAGTTCCCGGCTTGGAAAGATCTTGTCATTCACGAATCGTCGCCGGGCGGCGGCGCAAGCGCACGGCTTCGACGTGATTGCAAAAATTATATTCCCTCGCAT
>JAHFHB010000220.1:3747-4208 GCA_023247135.1 Candidatus Omnitrophota bacterium | reverse complement strand
GCGGCATGCCGGGCCTTTACGAAGCCACGTTCTGGCCGAAACTAACCAGCTTGTTCAGCGCCACCATGATCCGGTCGAGAATGAATCCGATCAGGCCGATGGTGAAAACGGCCACCATGATGCGGGCTAGCGACTGGCTGCTGCCGTTTCGAAATTCATCCCAGACAAATTTTCCAAGGCCGGGGTTCTGCGCCAGAAGTTCCGCCGCAATCAGCACCATCCAGCCCACACCCAGTGAAATTCGCAGGCCCGTAAAAATGTAAGGCAAAGAGGCCGGAATCACGATTTTAAAGATTTTGGCAGAGAACTTCAGCCGCAGGACGCGTGCGACATTGATGTAATCTTTATCAATCGAGGCGACGCCGAGGGCCGTGTTGATCAAACAGGGCCAAACCGCACACAGCGCGACGGTGATGGCTGAAATGATGAAACACTTTTCAAGCCAGGGCTGCGGCTGCGTA
>JAHFHB010000220.1:0-3737 GCA_023247135.1 Candidatus Omnitrophota bacterium | reverse complement strand
CTGCGTATAAAACGCGCTGACCAGCATGGTCACAATCGGCAGCCAGGCGACGGGTGAAACCGGCTTGAACGTTTGAATCAACGGGTTCAGCGCCGCCATCAGCGTCCGGTTCAGGCCGCACAGAATCCCCAGCGGAATGGCAATCAGCGCGGCGATCAGAAATCCGGTGAAGACCGTAATCAGGCTGGTCGCGATTTGCTCGGGAAACGTGGGCCGGCCGCTGTACTTGCGTGCCTTAATCACCTGCCCCGGATTTTCAGCGCGTTTTTGAGCCACTCGGATTTTTTCACGGGCATCGAATTCATGCCGCTTGCCGACTTCCTCGGTAAATTCCAGCGCCAGGCTGCGCACCTGCTCCAAAACCTGAAACGGGCCCGGAACGGTGCCAAGATTCGTCTTGATTTGCGGCGCGATCAAGGCCCAAACGCTCAAAAAAACAAGGACCGTCAAAACCGGCAGCCCGTGTGCTTTTACTTTTTCTTGCATGGGCACGCCTAATCCTTTTTACCGATCGCGAATTTTTTCAAGTAAGCATTCGGCTGTTTGCCGTCAAAGGGAATGTGGTCGATGAAATTCTCAGCCGGAAGCGGCTTGAACCCGTCGGTTTCAGCGGGAATATCCGCCCCCGTCAATTTGCCCTCTTTGACCAGCTCGCCGGCGGCCTCGCGCCAAAGGTCGGGCCGGTAGACTTTCTTTGCCAAATCAATATACCATTCATCCGGCTTCGCCTCGATTTGCCCCCAGCGCCGCACCTGCGTCAGCCACCACACGGCGCCGCTGTAATACGGGTAGGACGAGTGGCCGCGAAAAAAAACGTCCCAATCCGGTTCATCGCGCAGATCCTCTTCGCCGTAGCCCCACTTCCCCATCAGCATGCGTGCAATGATCTGCGGATCCGCGCCGACATATTGTGGGTTAGCCAGAATAATGCTGGCTTCCCGGCGGTTTTTTTTGCTTTCATCCAGCCATTGCCCCGCGCGCATCAAAGCGCGGACAACGGCCTTGAGTGTCTTGGGGTTTTTCTCGGCCCATGCCTGCGTCACACCGAAAACTTTATCGGGCAGGCCCTTGTGCGTGTACAAGCTGGAGGTCACCGGATACCCGATGCCGCGTGTCGAAATTTGAGTATGCCAAGGCTCGTTGACGCAGACTCCCTGAACGGTCCGGGACTCAAGCACTGCCGGCATCTGTGGCGGCGGCGTGACCGACAGCTGGACATCGCCGTCCGTGAAGCCGTTGGTGTCAGTCGGCGTATAAAACCCGGGGTGGATGCCGCCGGCTGCAAGCCAATAGCGGAAGGAGTAGTTGTGCGTACCCACCGGGTAGGTCATGGCCAGTTTGAACGGCTTCCCCTCATTTTTAAATTCATCCACAATCGGCTTCATATGCTCGGCCCCGATAGGATGAACCGGTTTGCCATCTTCTTGTAACGGTATCGTGGCCTTCATTTTTTCCCAGATTTCATTCGAGACCGAAATGCCGGCTCCGTTTTCCGACATCACGTAAGGGA
Organism: Candidatus Omnitrophota bacterium; assembly: GCA_023247135.1. GTDB lineage: Bacteria > Omnitrophota > Omnitrophia > Omnitrophales > Aquincolibacteriaceae > JAHFHB01. The sequence goes on along the minus strand of JAHFHB010000220.1, from coordinate 2,227 downwards.
CAATCATATTCGCTTGCGTCAAAAGACCGTCGGTATGCCCCAGCGGCGCGGCGGCAAGCATGTGAGAGCCATCCAGCTGGCCGTCAATCACGCGGTCCATAAGAATTTTCCAATTGGCTTGCGCCTGAAGCGTGACGGATAAACCTTCGTCTTCGAAAAATCCTTTTTCCTTTGCGATCACAAGCGGCGCGCAATCGGTGAGTTTGATGAAACCGAGAGTAATTTCTTCCTTTTCCAGATCTGCGGCTCTGGCGGGCCGCGAAAAAAGCGCGGACAAAAAAACCGCCGCGCACACAATCAGTCCACTCGCCGCCCCACGTTTGATTTTTTTTGAACAATGCATTTTCTTTTCTCCCTTTGGATTTTTTAAGTGCTAAAAATTAAAAACAGTCTGCGTGTAAAAAAAGTTGGCGTCTGCATGGGCGCCGGAGTCTGCGGCAAAGGGCCCGGCGAAAAAGTGCGAGTAGCCTACCATCAGGCCAAGATGCTCCGTCAATTTGTAAGTGGCCAGCAGATCGACTTCTTCGCCTAATTGCGTGTCGGCATTGGCATTGGCGGCACGGAACGTCCCTCCGGCGGCGTTAAACCAGGCCGATTCCTTGGCATCGAGTACAAACCAATGAAGATCGGTGGAAAGTAGCAGCCGCGCATGCGGCTTGACGCTTGTGCCCAGCATAAAATCATGGATGTTGCGCAGGCCCACAAAATCCATAAAGCCATATTTGTTGTGGTTCGTTGGAAAAAGATTGTCGAAAGTCTGAGATTTGCCGTCGGCCGGACTGCGATCCCCGGAGGCGTGGTTGTATTCCCCATAGAGCCGGGGCGTCCAAAAAAACTTGGAAAACGTGTACCCTAACTCCTGATGGAAAGCCCAGGCTTGAATCTCATCATGCGACCGGCTGCCGAGCTGGACAGCGTATTCCGTGCCGTAGTCCCAATCAAATTTCTTGCCTTTAAAGCGGTTGCCAAGCGTGTATTCCTTCAGCGGTCCTTTCTCACCCGTGCGCTCCCCCGCGACCGTGCGGTCGGTGTTGTGGCGGATAAAAAGAAAAGTGTCTAGAACCTGGTCCATTTGCTTGCGGAAGGGCTTGGTGCTCAAATAGATTCCGGAAAAATTGTCGCTATGCGGCGTCGTGTCCCATTTTTTCTTCTCCACGCGAACCACGCGCGAGATAAACAGATCCAGGCTAATCTGCGGGTTGGGCGTCAAAATCACTTTCAAGGCATCAAACACGCGCGCCGTGTTTGTCCAGTCCAGCGGCCCGATAAAACGTTGATCGCCATAAAGCAATTCCTGGCGTCCCGCTTTAGCCGTCACCGGCAGTTTTTGCCAGGGGCTTTTGAGCTCCAGATACAATTGACGCAGGTCGAGCTCGTTGACGAAAACATTACTTTTGTTCACGCTGCTTTGGGTAAAAGCATGCGCTTCCTGACCCTCGGCAAAAAAATGTGCGGGGGTCGCACCGCTGTCTGAAAGATAGGCCACATCCAGGTTCAATCGATTGCGCAAAAGCTGCAGGGAATCATCTTCATACGCCGCGTCATTTAAATTGAAATCGTCACGATATTCATACCGGTAGCGGGATTGCCCGCCGACCTTGGCGCGGATGCGGTAATCAAAAAAGGTCCGCGGTTTGAAAAGCTTGTCTGTCTTGCGGTCGATTTCATTGAGGAATTCCGGCTGGGTCGCGGCAAGCGCGCCCTGCGCGCAAAGCACGATCAAAATTGCCGCGGCAAAAAAAGTTCGATAGCTCAAAGGCCGTTTCATAGTTCTCCTTTTTGCAGTTTTTGCGTTCTCTGCACCCTCGCAGCACCGAATCGCAAAAACGGCTTGTCCTTCAAACGCCTTTGTTCACAGGATGTTAGCTTCATGAATACACCCGGACCCCTCAAAAAAAAAGGCGTTCAACTTACCTTGAAGTTGAACGCCATCGTTCTATTTTTCTGGGAAACGTCGCTGTTTCCCACCGCGCAAAGTTGTCACAAAAACGACATTTATGTTTGCAAAATCGGGCCGTGTCGTAAGCGGCGCATCCAGACAGATAGCCTAATGCAAAATTGATGCCAACCTTATTAAGTCGCTTGAAATAATTTCAAGGCTGCGATCCAGAGCGCGAATGCCAGAATGCGTTTTAGCCATGGCGCGCTGAAATGGTTAGCACCCAGGCGTGATCCCAGGAGTCCACCGCCAAAAGCCGCCAAAACTACCGCCGCCAGCATCGGAGAA
>JAHFHB010000219.1 GCA_023247135.1 Candidatus Omnitrophota bacterium | reverse complement strand
GGCGATCTGCTTTCTTTTGTAGAAACGGAAGATCTTCTGGAGTTTGGCATGATCCCGGAATTTGTAGGCCGTTTTCCGGTCATCGGCCCTCTGAAGGGGCTTTCTGAAGATGATCTTGCGCGCGTCTTGACGGAGCCGCAGAACGCGCTGGTGCGGCAGTATCAGAAACTTTTTGAAATGGAAGGCGTGGAACTTTGCTTCGAGCCGGAAGCGATTTGCGAGATTGCGCGCAGGGCTGCTAAAAAAGGCACGGGCGCCCGGGCGCTGCGTTCCATTATGGAATCGATGATGCTGGATATCATGTATGACCTGCCGTCGCAAAGCGATGTGAGTCAATGCGTGATCACGCGCGAAACGGTGGCGGGACTGCGCGGCCCTATTTTTAAACTCAGACAACTGGTTCAAACGGCCTGAACATGATGAAATCAAGCACGAAGGAAACCATCGCGGCTTACGGCTTTTTACTGCCGAACCTGATCGGGTTCCTACTCTTCACGTCGCTGCCGGTACTGGCATCGCTCGCGCTGAGTTTTTGCAGCTGGGACGCCCTTTCGGGGCCGCCGGTGTTTGTGGGACTGCGGAATTTCGTGCATTTGTTTCAGGACCCGCTTTTTTGGAAATATTCCTTCAATACGATTTACATGATGCTCAGTATTCCGCTCAGCATGGCGGGGTCCCTGATTCTGGCGATTGCGCTGAATCAGAAACTCAAAGGCATCGTGATTTTCCGGACGCTTTATTTTTTGCCGACGATTTGTTCGGGCGTGGCGATCTACATGCTGTGGAAATTGATCTACAACCCGGATTTCGGCACGCTGAATCTGATGATTGCCAAGATCGGCGATTTGTTCGGCCTGACGCTCAAGGGGCCGTACTGGCTCAATGACGAGGCCTGGGCCAAACCCGCGCTGATCATCATGGGAGTCTGGCAAACGGTTGGCGGCTACAACATGATTTTATACCTGGCGGCCTTGCAAGGCGTTCCGCGTGATTTTTACGACGCCGCGGAAGTCGATGGGGCCAACAGCTGGCAGAAGTTTTGGGCGGTGACCTGGCCGCAGATTTCGCCGACAACTTTTTTTATCGGCATCATGAGCATCATCGGCGGGTTCCAGGCGGGCTTTGACCCGGCGTACATCATGACCGGCGGCGGTCCCAACGGTTCAACGACCACGCTGATTTATTATCTGTACAACAACGCGTTTAACTGGCAGCACATGGGCTATGCCGCGGCAATCGCGTGGGTGCTTTTTGTCATAGTTTTTATTTTCACGATCTTGCAGTGGCGCTACTACGGACGCAGCGTCCACTACCACTAAAACAGGACGGAACCGGATGGCCATCGGATTAAGTCTGGACCAGATTAAACGGCGTTACCGCACCAAGCAGATCCTGAAAAAAGTATTCTCCTACTTTTTCCTGACGTTGGGCGCTTTGACCATGGTCGGCCCGTTTCTGTGGATGATTACGACTTCTTTGAAAGAGCCCGGGGCTGTTTTTTCGTATCAGAAGGACTGGTGGCAGGAGTGGATCCCCATGACTTTCGTGTGGAAAAATTACGCCAAGGCCTGGGTCGTGGTGCCGTTTGCCAAGTTTTATATCAACTCGATCGTGGTCTCTGTGGCGATTACGCTGGGGCAGGTGGCGACAAGCGCCATGGCCGCGTACGCTTTTTCGCGCCTTTATTTTCCGGGACGCGACAAATTATTTTTCGCCTACCTGGCGACGATGATGGTGCCGGGCGCGGTGACAATGATTCCGGTTTTTATCTTACTGCAGAAATTCGGCTGGATTGATTCTTACAAGGCGCTGATTTTACCGGCGATGTTCACGGCTTACGGCACATTCATGCTGCGTCAGTTTTTTTTGACCTTGCCGCGCGATCTTGAAGACGCGGCCAAGATCGACGGCTGTTCTTATTTCGGTATTTTTATCCGGATTATTCTGCCGCTTTCCAAGCCGGCGCTGGCAACGCTGACGACCTTTACTTTCATGGGGTCGTGGATGAGTTTCATGTGGCCGCTCATTGTCATGAACACGCACGAACGCTTCACCCTGCCGATCGGGCTGGCTTATTTTCAGAGCCTCCATGGGACGGACTGGACGCTGCTCATGGCCGGATCGATCATGATGATTCTGCCCATTCTCCTGGTTTTTATGTTCAACCAGCGGTTTTTTGTGGAAGGCATCAAACTTTCCGGCATCAAAGGCTAAGGGCATGGAAGCAATTCTGCTGGCCGCCGGAAAAGGGACGCGTATGCGTTCCGAGCAGGTTAAAGTCCTGCACCCGGCCTTGGGTTTCCCGGTGCTTGGGCATGTGCTCGAGACGCTGGCGCGTCTGGGCGTAAAAGCCCCGCGGGTTGTGGTGGGAACGCAGGCGGCCGAGGTTCGCAGCTTTTTGAAACAGGCGGACCGCCTGCTGAAATTAAAGTCGCAGGCTGTTCTGCAGAAAGAACAGAAGGGCACCGGGCACGCGGTTCAGATCGCGGCACGCACCTTGCGAAAGGCGCGGGGCGAAGTGCTGGTGTGGCCGGGCGATATGCCGCTCGTGCGCGCGGAAACACTGGCCGCGTTCATTCGCGAGCATCGTCTTTCGGACGCGAAAGTCAGCGTGCTCTCTTGTGTAATGGCGCAGCCCGAAGGTTATGGCCGTGTTCTTCGTGCCGGCGGAAATTTCATCGGTATCCGCGAAGAACTGGACGCTTCGGAGTCTGAGAAGCGCATCCAGGAAGTCAATACGGGCATTTACCTTTTTGAAGCAACGGCTCTCTTTGAGGCGTTGGGAAAAATCAAACCCAATAATCAAAAGGGTGAATATTACCTGACGGATACGATTGAAATTTTATCGGTGGCGGGCGCTGCAGTCGCGGCCTTCCCGCTGGCGCGGGAGTCCGAGGGCCTTGGGATCAATTCGAGAACGGATTTGGCGGAGGTTGTGAGAGTGATGAAAGATCGTGAAATACGCAAGCACATGGAAAACGGGGTGACGTTTGAATCGCCGGAACAAACGTTTGTGGCGCCGGATGTGAAAATCGGCGGCGACACGGTGATCTATCCCTGGAGCTACATTGAGCGCGGCGTGCGTATCGGCCGCCATTGCCAGATCGGGCCGTTTGCGAAGATCCGCGCAGGCAGCGTGATTGAAGATGGCGCAGTCGTCGGTTCTTTTGTGGAGATCAACCGCTCCCATCTTGGCAGAGGAGTGCTGGCCAAGCATCTAGCCTATCTCGGCGACGCGGTGGTCGGCGCGGGGACGAATATCGGTGCGGGAACGGTCACGGCAAATTATGACGGGAAAAATAAACATCGTACGCAGATCGGACCTAAATCTTTTATCGGATCGAATACGGTTTTGATTGCTCCGGTCACTTTGGGCCAAGGCGCCAAAACGGGCGCCGGCTCCGTTGTGACGGCGGGAACCAAAGTACCCAGCGGGCAGGTGGTGGTGGGAGTTCCCGCGCGGCCGCTTAAAAAAGTTTCAGAAAGGAAACGGAAATAAATATGTTTAATCTCACGAGCATTTCAAACTCAGCGCCGGTCATAATCGGCGGAAATTCCAACCGCACGTTGATGGCCGAGATCGCCAAACAGCTTGGCACGCATCCGGCCGAAGTGATTTGCGACCGTTTTCCGGAAGGCGAAATTCACGTTCAAATTTGCGAGAACGTGCGCGGCAAAGACGTTTTTATCATGCAGTCGACCTGCACACCGCCGAACGATAACCTCATGGAGCTTTTGATTTTGATCGATGCGGCGCGCCGCGCCTCTGCCCGCCGCGTGACGGCGGTACTGCCTTTTTTCGGGTATGCACGCCAGGACCGCAAAGATAAGCCGCGCGTGCCGATCACGGCCAAGCTGGTGGCCAACCTGATCACGCAGGCCGGGGCCGACCGCGTGCTCACGATGGATCTGCATGCCGGACAGATTCAGGGATTTTTCGACATTCCCGTGGATCATCTTTATTCCATCAGCATTACGGGCAACTACCTTTCCAAAAAGAGATTGGAAAATATGGTGGTCGTGTCGCCGGATATCGGCGGCGTGCGTATGGCGCGCGCCTACGCGAAATTGCTGGAAAGCCCGCTGGCCATCGTGGACAAGCGCCGTGAAGATGCGACGCATACCAAGGTAATGAACATCATCGGGTCTGTGGAAGGCAAAAATGTCGTGATTGTCGACGACCTGGTTTCCACGGCCGGCTCGCTGGTCGAAGCCGCCGCGGCCCTGAAAGAGGCGGGGGCCCTGGA
>JAHFHB010000218.1 GCA_023247135.1 Candidatus Omnitrophota bacterium | reverse complement strand
GTTTTTAGGCCTGCCTTGGGCTAGAATACGCCTAATCGCATGGCACCCGCCGATCTCAAACACCGCAAACTTCTTTTAAGACGCCGGCTCACAAACCGCCTGCGCGCCATCCCGGTTTCCCGTCTTAAAACCAAGAGCCGGAAGGTTTGCGCCAAAGTTCTGCGGTGTGATTTTTTTCAGGATGCGGGGAAAGTGCTTTTTTTTGCATCCTTGCCCCTGGAACCGCAGACACGAGGCTTGATGCAAAAAGCCCTGCGTGGGGGCAAACACGTTTTTTTACCATGCGTGAATAAAAAGAATGGGAAGATGAGCATCCGCCGGGTTTTTAATTTGAAAAAGGATTTGGTGTGCGGTGCATACGGGATTTTGGAACCGCGCGCTGAACTTGCGGCGCGAAAATCGGCGGCGGGCATGGATGTGATTTTTGTGCCGGGCTTGGGCTTTACTCCCGAGGGGTGGCGGCTTGGCCGGGGCGGCGGGCATTATGACCGCTTGCTTGCGAGTGCTCCGAAAGCAATCAAGATCGGTCTGGCTTTTAAAGAGCAGCTTGTGAAAACATTGCCGCTTGAGAAACACGATCAACGGTTGGACATTGTATTGACAGATTGAATGAGCGCTTCGGCGGGTGGCGCTGCCGAGGGAGGTCCCATGGAGCAAGGAGACGGTTTGCAGGACTTGCGACATGGGACCTGCATTAGCGGGGCAGCGACAGGACCCGCCGAAATATGAAACGGTAATTAAGAATGATGGACATGCCTCTTTCTGAATCACGAGTCACAAAGCGCGCGGGTGCTGAGCCGAAAATTTATACGGTTTCGGAACTGAACCGTGAAGTGCGCGGCCTGCTCGAAACGCGCTACGGCGGCGTGTGGGTCGAGGGCGAAATCTCGAATCTGAAGTATCACAGCTCCGGGCACATTTACCTTTCGCTGAAAGACAGCGTGTCGCAGATCAGCGCGGCTTTTTTCAGCCGGTATAATCAGGGATTAAAATTCGAACTCAAAGACGGCCAGAAAGTCATCGCTTTCGGGCAGGTGTCGCTTTACGATGCGCGCGGGCAGTATCAGCTTTACATCCACAAGCTGGAGCCGCAGGGAGTGGGCGCGCTGCAGCTGGCGTTTCTCCAGCTGAAAGAAAAACTCGAGAAAGAAGGCTTGTTTGCGCCGGAGCGCAAGCGGCCGATCCCGCAATTTCCGCGCGTGATCGGCATTGTGACTTCGCCGACGGGAGCTGCGATCCGCGATATGCTGAATGTGATCAGCCGCCGGTTTGGCGGAACCCGGGTTTTGATTTACCCGGCCAGAGTGCAGGGCGAGGGCGCGGCCCAGGAAGTTGCGGCGGGGATTGCGACACTCAATACGCTAAAAGAAGACGTGCCGGATGTCTTGATTGTGGGCCGCGGCGGCGGCAGTCTGGAAGATTTGTGGGCTTTCAATGAAGAAATCGTGGCGCGTGCAGTTTTCTGTTCGCAGATTCCTGTGATCTCGGCCGTCGGCCATGAAATTGACTGGACGATTTGCGATCTCGTGGCGGATTTGCGCGCGCCGACGCCTTCAGCTGCTGCAGAGCTGGTTGTGCAGAATGCAGGTGATGTGCAGAAGCGCGTTCTTGAGTCCGAAGTTCGTATGCGGAATGCGGTTCTTTCGTTCATTGAGCATGGAAAGAAATCTTTGCAAACGTTGAGAGCCAGCTATGCTTTTCAGCAGCCCAGGGTTTTAGTGGATCAGTTTTCACAGCGTTTCGACGAAATGCTGCGCCAGTTCCAGAATTACGGGCGTAATTTTTTAGAGCAGAAAAAACAGGGCCTGCAGGCGGCGGCAGGACAATTGAGAGTACTCAGCCCGCTCGGCGTGTTGGAGCGCGGTTATTCTTTGACCACACTTTTGGACGGCCGGCTGCTCCGTCAGTTTAATCAGGTTTGCGTGGGCGCTGACATCAAGACCCGCCTTGCGGGCGGACTTGTTTATTCTAAAGTCACTAAGATCGAGAAGGGGGAATAAAAATGGCGGATGTTTCATTTGAAAAGGCGCTTGAGAAACTGGAGAAAATTGTGGAAGCTCTCGAGAGCGGCGACATCACGCTGGAAGACGCCTTGCTGCGCTATGAGGAAGGCATCAAACTTTCCCGGCTCTGCCAGGAAAAACTGGCAACTGCCGAAAAGAAAATCGAGATTTTAACACGCACGGCCAAGGGCGAATTGAAGCGTGAGCCTTTCGATGCGGCTGACGATGCTGAAAGCAAATCCTCGCGTTCCCGCAGCGGCCGCCGCACGGGCAGCGCCAAAGAAGACGCGGAATCGGACAAGGATTTACTGCTTTGAGCTACGAAGACGTTTTCAAAGACGATCTGGAGTTTTTAGACCGGGCCCTGCATGAGTTCTTGCCCTCGGCAGAAATTTACCCGCAGACACTGCATCAAGCTATGCGCTACGCGGTTCTGGGCGGCGGCAAGCGCTTCCGCCCGGTCATGGTTCTGGCGGCTTGCGAGACTCTGGGTGGAACCCGGCAGCAGGCGGTTTTTCCGGCCGTGGCGCTGGAATTTATCCACTGTTATTCACTGGTTCAAGATGACCTGCCTGCCCTGGATAACGATGATTTAAGGCGCGGCCAGCCGACTTGTCACCGCAAGTACGGCGAGGCTACGGCTCTTCTGGCGAGCGACGGTCTTTTGACCCTGGCCTTTGAACTTTTAGCCCGGGTAAAGCCCGCCGAAAGGGCCGTTCAGCTGGTGGCCGAGATATCGACGGCCGCAGGCACTTGTGGTATGATTGGCGGTCAATCGGCCGACCTGGAAGCGGTCAGTAAGGCTCCGGATAGCGCCCTTTTGGACTTCGTCAACATCCACAAAACGGGCAAATTGATCAAAGCGTCCGCGGTTTCAGGCGCTTTGGCCGCAGGGGCTGACCCGGAATCGCTCAGGCGCATTGAGCGTTACGGCGAGTCCGTCGGTTTGGCGTTTCAATGTGTGGATGATTTACAAGACGGCGACGGTTATCTCCGGTATATGACCTATGGCGAGCTGAATGAAAAAACGCGCACGCTGTTGAAAAATGCGCGGCAGGAAGTCGCAATTTTTGGGGCGCAGGCCGCTAAACTTGTATTTCTCGCTGATTTTCTGGAACAAAGGATTCCTGTAAAAGCCACATGACTCAATGGATTCATCAAATTAATTCGCCCGCGGATCTGAAAAAGATTCCGCTCGAAAAACTGCCGGAAGTGGCCGCTGAATACCGCGAAGCGTTGATCGGCTATGTGGCCAAAACCGGCGGGCATTTAGGCGCCAGCCTTGGCGCGCTTGAACTGAATATTGCCCTGCATTACGTGCTGGATGCGCCCAACGACAAAATCTGCTGGGATGTCGGCCATCAGGCCTACGTTCACAAGATGATTACCGGCCGGCGCGAAAAAATGCCGACTCTGCGCCAGCACGGCGGCATCAGCGGTTTTCCTTCTCCGTTTGAAAGTCCTTATGACCATTTCATCGTCGGGCATGCCGGCACGGCGATTTCGCAGGCGCTCGGTCTTGCCGCGGCGCGTGATCTGCGCAAAGGCAGCGAGCGTGTGGTGGCGGTCGTGGGCGACGGCGCCATGACGGCGGGCCTCAGCTATGAAGCGCTGAATAATGCAGGCCATCTCAAAAAAGATATGCTGATCGTTTTAAACGACAACGAGATGTCGATTGCGAAAAATGTCGGCGGCATCAGCAAGTATTTTAACAAGATGATCACTAATCCAATTTATAACCGTCTGCGCCTTGAGGTGGAAAAACAGCTTGATAAATTCCCGCGACTGCGCCGTCTGGCGGCTTCCAGTATGGAAGGGATGAAGCATCTTTTGGTTCCAGGGATTTTATTTGAAGAATTGGGCCTGCGCTATTTTGGGCCTGTGGACGGGCATGATGTCGTGAACCTGGTTGAGACATTGCGCAAGGTGCTGTCGCTGCACGATTGCTGCCTGCTTCACATTATTACCGAAAAAGGCCATGGCTGCGAATTCGCTGCTAAAGACAGCGAGAAACTTCACGGCGTAACGCCCTTTGATGTGCACACCGGAGAAAAAATTCAGCCCAAACCCAATCCCGAATGCAAAGAAGGAATTTCTTACACCAAGGCTTTTGCGAACGCGCTGGTTGAGCTGGCGCGTAAAGATGAAAAGGTTGTTGCGATTACGGCGGCCATGCCGACCGGAACGGGCCTTACGGGTTTTCAGAAAGAATTTCCGGACCGGTTTTTTGACGTAGGCATTGCAGAACAGCATGCGGTAACAT
>JAHFHB010000217.1 GCA_023247135.1 Candidatus Omnitrophota bacterium | reverse complement strand
GATCTGGAAGTCGGTTCTGTAAAGCCGGTTTTACAGAGCCCATGAAGACTCTTGCAATTCTTCCGACATTCAATGAGGGCGGAAAGACGGCTGAGGTGCTTGGTCTTTTTCCGGCTGGGGTCGTGGACGAAATTTTAGTTGTCGATGATGCTTCGTCGGATGGATCCGACGCGAATTTGTCCGGCAAGGGAGCCACAGTATTGCGTCTCAATGAACGCTCAGGCTGCGGTGTTGCAATCCGTCACGGTCTTGACTATGGCATAAAAAAGGGTTTCGATGTTTTTGTGATTCTTGCCGGAAATGGTAAAGATGATCCTCGCCAAATTAACCGGCTGCTTGAGCCTATCCGGCAGAGCCGGGCTGATTTTGTGCAAGGGTCCCGCTATTTGAAGGGTGGCAAGCGCGAGTCCATGCCGCTGGGGCGCATTCTTGGGACCCACGCGTATAGTTTTATTTTTTCGATGCTGCTGCGTAAAAAAATAACCGACGCGACCAATGGTTTCCGCGCTTTTCGCCGCGAACTTCTTTCGGACAGCAGGGTTCAGATCTGGCAGGATTGGCTCAACGGTTACGCCGTGGAGACTTATCTTTTTTGTAAAGCTATTTTACTTGGTTACCGTGTATGTGAAGCTCCCGTGACGAAGACTTATCCGCCGCTGAAAAAGGGCTATAGCAAAATAAAACCCTGGAGTGGCTGGTGGAACCATTTTAAGGCTGCGCCGCTGCTGGTTTTTGGGATTAAAAAGTGATGGCCGCGAATATTCCGCTTATCGACCTTAAACTTCAATACGATTCTATCCGCGATGAAGTTGACAAGGCTATTCATCAGGTGCTTGAACAGGGCGATTTTATTCTTGGCGCCGCGGTGGGTGTATTTGAAAATGAGTTTGCGCGTTATTGTCAAAGCCGCTTTGCCATTGGGGTTGGATCGGGACTGGATGCGCTGACCCTTACCTTAAAGGCTTTGGGCATCGGTCCTGACGATGAGGTGATCACGCCGGCCAATAGCTTTGTGGCAACTACGCTGGCTATTATGCAGGCGGGTGCTCACCCTGTTCTAGTGGACTGCGACTCGGTTTCCTATAACCTCAATGTGAGCCAGATCGAGAGCAAGATGACCTCGAAGACCAAGGCCATTTTGCCTGTGCATTTATATGGCAATCCCGCCGATATGGACCCCATTCTGGACATAGCCCGGCGCCGCGGCTTGAAGGTGATTGAAGACGCTTGTCAGGCTCACGGCGCGGAATATAAGGGCCGCCGCGCGGGTTCTCTGGGTGATGCGGCTTGCTTTAGCTTTTACCCGGGCAAGAATCTGGGGGCCTATGGAGATGGTGGGTGCATCGTGACCCGTGATGAGGTTTTAGCCGGGAAGCTTCGCATGCTTCGCAACTATGGCTCTAAACGCAAGTATGCTCATGACGAGAAGGGCACTAATTCAAGATTGGATACCTTGCAGGCGGCTGTTTTAAGCGTAAAACTGAAATATTTAGATCGCTGGAACGATCTGCGGCGCAAGGCTGCTGACCGCTATGATGCTTTGTTAAAAGATGTTCCCGGCATTGTTTTGCCGTGCCGCCAATCGTACGCACGGTCCGTATTTCACCTGTATGTGATTCAGGTTGAGGAGAGAGACGAAATATTGAAAGCGCTCAATGAGTCCGGTATTGGCGCCGGAATTCACTACCCTGTGCCCATTCATCTGCAAAAGTGTCATCAGGATTTAGGCTACGCGCCGGGAGATTTTCCGGTCAGCGAAGGAATGGCCAGAAGAGTCATCTCGCTGCCGCTTTTCCCGGAATTGAGCGATGAGCAGGCCCAAAGGGTTTCAGATCGTCTCAAGGCTATGACAAGTGTAATGCAACGCACGGCGAAGATTGAATGACTTACGCCAACGGCAAAGCTTTAGTGACGGGCGGAGCCGGATTGATCGGTTCCCACCTGGTGGATCTTTTGATTGAGCGGGGTTATTCAGTCAGGGTGCTGGATAATCTCGAACCTCAGACGCACCCGATGGGGAAGCCGGCATGGATTCATCAAGACGCGGAGTTTATGCAAGGAGATGTCCGCTGCCGCGAAGACATGGAGAAGGCCCTGGAGGGGGTCAGGTTTGTGTTTCATCAGGCGGCTTTTGGGGGATTCACTCCTGAATTTTCGAAATATTTCGATGTCAATGTCTGCGGTACGGCCAGGCTTTTTGAGGTGCTTGGAACCGGCAAGTATCCCGTTGAAAAAATTGTGGTGGCGTCGAGTCTGGCTGTTTATGCCGAGGGGGCTTATCGGTGTGTCTGCCGGGAGGCTTGCATTTTTCCTCCGGTAAGAGGGCTTGAGCCGCTTAAAAATAAAATCTGGGAGCCCCACTGCCCGCATTGCCAGGCGGAGTTGAAACCGGCACTGACGGATGAAAACAAGCCGCGAGAGGCTGAAACGCCGTATGCGTTGTCGAAGGAGCTTGAAGAGCGCATGAGTCTTTCCGCGGGCAGACAACTTAATATTCCCATCGTGGCATTGCGCTACGGCGTGACGTATGGTCCACGGCAGTCCTTGTTTAATCCGTACACGGGGGTGGCCTCAATTTTCTCTACACGAATCCTGAATCATTTGGCGCCGCTGCTGTACGAGGATGGCAGGCAGACACGTGATTTTGTCTATGTGAAGGATGTGGCGGAAGCAAATTTGTTTGTCATGGAAAATCCGGCAGCTGCCAATGCGGTCTTCAACGTGGCGACGGGCCGTTCGACTTCTATTTCTGATTTTGCGGAAGAACTGATCCGTCTTTACGGCAAATCAATCCAGCCGGAAATTTCCGGCCAATTCAGATGGGGAGACGTGCGTCACATTGTGCTTAATCCTGAGAAACTGAAGAAATTGGGATTTGCAGCGCAAACCCCGCTGCGGGAGGGGTTGCGCCATTTTGCGGCGTGGATCCAGACCCAGGGGCCCGTGCCGGAGTCTTTTTCAAAAGCCTATGACCGTTTGAAGCAAAACCGGCTTATTTACGGATGAATTCCGCACAGAATAAAAAAATCGCATTTTATTTTTTGCTGGCTGAAGTTACGGCCGCACTGGTTTTTCTTTTCGTCAAGGGCAGGTTCGCGGTGCAGCACAGCTATGACTCCATCACTTATCTTGATTTTTTCCCGGCAGCCACGAGCCCCGTGGAATTCCTTAGGATCATTTTTTCAAATTGCCGTACGTTCGGCTACCCTTTATTTTTGAAGCTGGTCAGCTTCTGGGACCCCGGCTATGTGTCGCTGCCTCTCATCCAATACTTGCTGTATGCCGGGGTGGTCCTGTTTTTTTACCGGTCTCTGACGGCCTTTGGTTTTGGCCCCTGGACGGCCTGGGGCATGAGTGCGCCGCTTTTAGCCGGCCGGCTGGTATTGAAGTATTCGGCCCAAATTATGTCGGATTCTCTGGCGCTAGCGCTGGCCATTTTGTGCTTTGCCTGGGGTCTGCGTGCAGCGGCAAGGCCTGAAAAAAAAATCTCATGGGCGGCACTCGGTGTCACGGTTTTTTTCTGCTACCAAGTTAGGCCTGTTTTTACTTTTTTAGTATTTTTCTTCCCTATCATGATTGTTTTTTTGCACCTTTTGCAGACATGCGAAGACAGTGGGGATTCAAGAGTTCAAGAACCGTTGCGGGTCTTTGGCCGTGCGTCTGTCGTGTGCCTTGGGCCTTTACTGTTTTTTTGTCTTTTTCGCTTTGTGGTGACCGGGGAAAAAGGGGTTATTTCCTATGCTGGAATCAATGCTTCCGGGGTCAGCGCTGTCCTGATTCAACCTGAAATTGTTTCGAAATTGCCTTCCGATCTGGTTCCACTGGCGCGTGCTGTTCTCGAAGAGCGTTCCCAGCTGGGCGCGAAAGGCATTGAGGGCTCGCGTGTGCGATGGAAGGAGCATGAACGCTGGGTTACGGAGTATAACGATTTTGTCTGGGATGTTAATTACAAAGCGGCCAAGCGTTTACTGAATGCGGAGGCCAGCGGCGTCCGGCACAACTTGCTGAATGAACGCCTTTGGGCTTTTTTCAAGGCTTTGGTTCGTGCCCGGCCTTTGGTTTATGCACAGCTTTATTTTTTATCCTGCCAGCGCTTCATCATGCAAACTCTTTATACACATTTGTGGCTGCAGGCCGTTTTAAGCCTCTGGCTTCTTTCATTGGGGATGGCCGGGTTGTTCTTCAGGAAAAAGTGGGAGCATGCCGGAACAAAGATCCAAAGTTTTTTTGAGAAACAAGCGGTGCTTTGCGCACTCAGTCTGCCTTTTTATATTCTTCAGATGCTG
>JAHFHB010000216.1 GCA_023247135.1 Candidatus Omnitrophota bacterium | reverse complement strand
AATCGCCAAGGAGTATTTGAACTATGAGTGAGCAAGCCCAGACACCTCCTTATTTGAGCATTATCATTCCCGCTTTTAATGAAAATCACCGGCTCCCCCAAACGCTGAAAGAAATCAGGCCCTGGCTTGACTACAAGGGCTTTTTGTATGAGGTGCTGATTGCGGATGACGGCAGCACGGATAATACAGTCGGGCTCTGCCGCGACATTGGGAAAAACTGGCCGCAGCTTCGAGTCGAAGCCTACCCGCATGGTGGAAAAGGTTCTGCGGTTAAGCACGGGGTACTGGCAGCCCGGGGCGAGTGCGTTCTCATTATGGATGCGGACCACGCCACTCCTATTGACACCCTGGATTATATGCTCCCGCATCTTCAGACCAACAGTCTGATCGTGGGTGTGCGCTCTTTCTGCGGGCAGGAAGGTGCCAGCGGCCGCGGCCGGCGCATTGTCGGATTGGCGCAGCAGCTGCTTGCGCACATTCTCGTGTTTCAAAAATCAGTCGCCGACAGCCAATGCGGGTTTAAACTGTTTTCCCGGCAAGCCGCGCAGACTATTTTCAGCCGCTCTCTCGTTCAGGGCGGTATGTATGATGTGGAGCTTTTTTTTCTGGCGCACAAATTTAATCTTTCGATCTATTCGCAGCCGGTCCGCTGGATCAATAAAGACGGTTCGAGAATCAACATGATCGGCTGCCTCATCAAGGACCCTTTCAGTCTGCTCGCCATCCGCTGTTGGAACTGGCTGGGCCGGTATCAATAAATGACCCTGCGCTTGCTCCTCACAGGATATCCCGGCTGGCTGGCCAATCGCTTTGTGGAGACTCTCTCTCAATATCCAACTCCCATTACTTCCGTACGCTGTCTCATTAATTCGGAGATATCGGGAGCCGTCCCTTCCACGGCGGGCCTCGAATTCGTGCGCGGAAATATTGTCCGGCCCGAGAGCCTGGAAAACATTGCCGATGGCGTTGATATCGTTCTGCACGCCGCGGGGGTTTTGCACGTTCGGCGCATCCGCGATTTTTACAGCATCAACCGCGAGGGAACACGTCATCTGTTAGCAGCCGCGACCCAGGCGGGCGTGAGCCGGTTTATTCACATCAGTTCCAACGCCGCACAAGGTTTTTGTTCCGGAAAAGGATTTGAACTTGATGAATCCGGCCCGTGCCGGCCGGAAAGCCATTACGGCAAAAGCAAATACGAAGCTGAAGAAGTCGTTCGGGAATTTCAACGCGCCGGCAAAATTGAAACCGTCATTTTAAGGCCAGCCATGTTTTACGGCCCGCCGGTGCCGCCGCGGCACCTGGATATTTATCGTAAAATCCAGCGCGGCTACTTTCCGGTATTCGGGCATGGCAACTACCAGCGCAGCATCACCTTCATTGACCACCTGGTTCAAGCGATTCATCTTGCGATCCAGCAGCCCGCCGCGGCAGGACAAACTTACTACATCGCCGATCGCGAAATTCCAACTCTCAATGAAATTCTCGATGCGATGGGCGAGCCCCTGGGACGCAAACCCGTCAAAGTTCATCTGCCGGCTTTTCTGGCCCGCGTCGCACATAGGCTTGATGAAATCCTCGCCGCATGTGACCGCTACTGGATGCTCCCCCATCTTGTCGGCGAATCCTGCAAAAATATTGCCTGCCGCATCACCAAAGCGGAAAATGAGCTTGGCTACAATCCGACGACTCATTACCGTGAGGGCTACAAGCAAACCATTGCGTGGTGTCGGGAAAAGGGGCTGCTATGAACAATTCTTCGCCCGCTGTCTTCCTTGACCGGGACGGTGTGCTTGTTCAACCCGTACTGCGCGACGGTAAAATTTCAAGCCCCCGGAATGAGGCGGAGTTCGCACTCATTCCAAATCTGCGCCAGCCGCTCATGGCTCTGGCCAAAGACAGTTTCCTCTTGTTCGTGATCACCAATCAGCCCGATCTTGCCCGAAAACATTTAATGCCGGAAACCCTGGCTGCTTTTCATCACCGGCTTATCGACATGGCGGGAGGGACAGCCGTGATTCGCAAAATCTACGTCTGCCCGCACGACGACTGCGCTGCCTGTACTTGCCGAAAACCGGCGCCCGGCATGATCCTGCAAGCGGCTCAGGAATGGAATGTGGATTTAAAGCTCTCTTACATGATCGGCGACCGTGAAGTCGATATGCAAGCCGGAAAAGCGGCCGGGTGTAAAACTGTTCTTATTTCAGCAGACTACAATCAGCAGGTGCGAGCTGATTTCGTGGCCGGGGATCTCGCGGGCGCTGCTCGCTGGATTCACGAGGATAGGTTACATCCATAAACTCAGACCAACCCCTTGCCATCCAAAGGTTAAGGTTTTAGGTGATTTCGTCGTTGTACAAACTGCCCTGTCTATTGTTTGATGGATTGTGAGGTTCCTCATGCCAAGGTTAGCCAAAGCCAACATTAAAAAAGTCTCTGTCCGATGCGCAGTTTGTAACGCAGATGATTACGATATTGTGGCAAAAGTTAGAGAGTTTGAATATGACAATACTACCACCGATGATTTTCAATTCGTAGTGTGTCGGCGCTGCCATCTTTTTTATCTTAATCCTCGCCCTGATGTCAGCGAACTCGGCACGATCTATCCACCCGAATACCATGTTTATATACCGCCTGCATCAACGGCTTCTTCCTTTTTAAAAAAGATCAGGGCATTCCCAGATTTCATTCGAATGCAAATTGAGAAACAGCGTGTTCAAAAAGGCCCGCTTTCGCTGGTTAGCGGTATTCCTAACGCCAAGATTTTAGATATCGGCTGCGCTGATGGCCGGCAACTACTCATGATGAAGCACATTAATCCAAATTTAGAACTGTACGGAGTTGAATTGGATGACAAAAGCGCACACGCTGCCCGACAAGAGGGGCTGGACGTCCGATCCGGAACGCTCGAACATTCTAACCTTCCCAACGAATATTTCCATCTAGCCTACTGTGCAAACATTATTGAACACGTGGATAACCCGGGTGGATTTCTAAAAAAAATTCATTCCCTCCTCTTGCCCAGGGGATACGTCGTCTTGCTAACTCCCAGGGTGGGGGGATTAGATTACCTTTTGTTTCGCAAGCGCTATTGGGGAGCTTATCACGTCCCTCGCCATTGGAATCTTTGGAATGACGAAAATTTTACACGTTTTGCACATGACTGCGGATTTGAGGTGGTCAAAATTTCATCAGTTTTAGTCCCCACTCATTGGATTTGGAGTCTTCATCACTGGTGTTCTGAACATCGGTTCCCCTCATGGTTTGTCGATGGGATAACCATGCACAATTTTTTCTGGCTTGGCCTCTTCACCTGCCTCGAAATAATTCTGAGCAAAGTCTACCAAACAAGCGAAATGCACATCGTTTTGCAAAAGCCTCTTCACCCCGGCAGTAAGCATTAAAAGCAATGGACACCCCCTGCCCTGATTATTTCAAGTTTTTTTGCGAACAAGCAGCATGGAGAAGTGTTGCTGCATTATTAACATGCTGGGTAATCATCTTCATTGCTTTTTATGCGGTAGCCCTGACGCGGAACTTTTATGTCGGACTAGGAGCATTTCTTGTGATTGCGGTTGCACAGAACTCGCTCCTAACTCTGACTCACGAAGCTTGGCATTTTCTTCTCTTCAAAAAAAAATCCTGGAATCATCTTGCCGGCACTTTGTTTGCATCTTATCTCTTGGGCTCGCCTTATTATTTATCGATGGAGAAACACCTAAATCATCACCGGCTTGTCGGAAAATGCGGCGACCCTAAACTCCCAAACCTTGGACATATTGAAAGTGATACTCAGTGGCACTTTTTAAAGCATTTTATGAGTATTTTTATGGGGGGGATGCTTGTAACAATCGTCATGAGAGTTATTCATCCGGCCCCTCGAGGGGACATTGGAACGGGTATGAGTCGCAAAGGTCTAACGCAGCGTCAAGAATTTTTAGCACTTGTTTCATCCCAGTTTATCTTTTTCATCATAACGCTGATTCTCTTTCGCACCTACACAACTTACTGTTTCCTGTGGATTCTTCCTCTTTTGACGTTAACTCCTTTTTTACAAGCCGTTCGGCAGTTTGTAGAGCATACCCAATTGGCACCGGTAACTTCCAAAAATCCAAGGGACCACTATTTCTCTATCCGATGCTCAGCCATAGAACAGTTTTTTTTCGCTCCATTTCATTTTAATTATCACTTTGAACACCATGAGTTCCCAATGATTCCCTACTTCAATCTTCACCGCTTGAAACCCTATATTCTTGAAGATCCGAAATTAAAACCCTATTACAAAGAAAGATGGGGTTATTTT
>JAHFHB010000215.1 GCA_023247135.1 Candidatus Omnitrophota bacterium | reverse complement strand
ATTTGATTTGCGCTAAGCCATTGATTGCGTTTTTCCGAATACGGTAAATTCGTAATAAGAAGAGTTCCGTCCGGTTTCAAATAGGGTTTGGCTTTACCGATGACATTCAGCCCCAGCGCCCCGAGAGATTCTGACATCAAAATAAGATCAAAGCTGTTTTCAGCTAAATCTAAATCCGCTAAATTTCGCGCATCGCCCTCAAATACCGCAATTTGCTTTTCCCTCAAGCTTTGCGCAAACTGGGCATCGGGTTCAACTGCCACAATCTCATGACCCGCGGCCTTGAGAGACTCCTCCAGCACACCGCTGCCTGGACCCAAAGAAAGAATTCTTAAATGCCGTCCTCCGAACCACTCCTGAACTCTCTGTACAAGCCAGGCACGGTATTGCGAACTATCAGCGGTCACGCTTAAAGGAGACTCGATATCCGTATCCCCCGGCATAAAACTTTGGCCGGCATACCGGCTCGAGTAAGCAAGGCCGCGTTCCAGCGAAGGTCCTTCCCAAGGATCAATCAGGGGGAGTTCTCCTTGCATCAGTGGCTGCCGCATTTCGGAACGTGAAGCTGCGCCGGCACCAAAAAACTGATCGATTTCATTTTTAAGATTCTGAACGGACGCGGGATCCAGCTTCACCGGAGCTGACGGCTCTCCGGCTTCTTCCGGTAACAGAATTTGCTTAACTTTTTGCAAAAGTTGCTCAATCCGCTGCCGCTCTGTTTCCTCCGGAATGGGTGATAGAACAACATCGATGGAAGCTTTATAACGCCCCGTATTTTTGACCTCCACAGTCTGCAAACCACTGACCCGAACAGAGGTGGGTGTTACCGTATACTCGGGCACCATAAATTGCCCTGCTCGAATACCTTTCAGCGTGCCGGTGACATCCTCACGAGTCAGCTGGTTATCGCCGTTTTCAACGCGCATCGCCAAATGGGACAGGGCAAGGTAAGCAGCGAAATAATCTCGATCTAGCCGCAGCTGGTTTAAATCCGCCGCTGTGATACGGCTCGGATCAGAAAACTGGTCATAAATGGCTGTCACTCCTGGGAATTTTGCTGTTAAGAAACCCTGTGCAAGCAAATCTCCGCCATCATTAATGCGGCTATACAAATTTTTCATGTGTGATAATTCAGCCAAAACCGCCACAGAATCCAGGTAAATTGATTTTCCAAGGTGCTTACGAACGGAGTAATACGCGCGCAATTTAGCTTGAATACTACCTGGCATTTTTGCGATGCCAGGTACTTTGAGCGCCGGGTGATCAGGCGGGACTGTGGCCATGTCACCAAGAACCCCCGGAAAAACATACCCGATGTATAACATGCCGGGATCATCTGCTAGAACCGGCTCCATGCCATCCAGCATAGAACTGATGTCGCTTCCAGCATTGCCCCAGCTCTCAAGCCTGGGTTCCTTACGAAGAAGTTCCGCCATCTTCGCAAAGTTACGAGCAATGGCTTCTTCGGCGATTTGAATTTCGCTTTTCTTCGGCCCAAAAGAATTTAAAGCCAGCCATCCCAAAATGCCCCAGATTGGCAACGACGCGGCACCAGCAACCAACGCAGTGCGGCGAGAAATTCTTCTGCCAGTCGCAACAGATAATTCTTCGGTTTGTCTCATCTCCGAGCGCTTGATGCCGTTGACCTCAAGGGCCTTTTGTTTGAACTGCCCCACCAAGGTCAGGGTGCGTGGCATATAAACTTCTGCGAGAAAGCGGTTAAAGGAATCAATCGCGGCTCTTCGTTCCTGCGCCGTCACGTTGGATTCCTGTAAAACCACGCGCAAATTTTCCAGCCGTTCGTCGTACTGGGTGTTGAGTTCAAAAAATCCGGGATCTTTAAATACTCTTTGGTTTTGGTCAAACGCGCCGGTCGCTTCGAGATAATAACCAATGTCTCCTGGCGCAACCCGGCCCAGCCCCACAGGGCTTTGGCCTTTTTTCGCCTGCTCTGCCTTGAGTTCTTTCTCGCGCTTCGCCAATTTGTCCCCGACCTCACCCCACAACTGACCCGCTCCGTCATAAAGCGCTGAAACCGAAGCCATCCATAAAACATAGTCGCGCAAAGTAACAGGCTCACGGTTACTCTGCTTGCGCTCGTCAGCAAATTTCGGGAACCGCTCCACGTAATAATGGACGTCATCGTCACCGAGCAACGGCATGAGCAGCTGCACTTCAAAACGCTGTTCATAACCTGCCGCAAAAACACCCGTGAGGTAGCTGTAAAGGGCAAACCGGCGTTCGGCAGTGTCCGTTTCCATCCCTTCCCCGGAAGCGTGCACGCGCTGGAGATCGAGCCGCTCCGGCCGCACTCCGGATTTGACAAGCGCGGCGCGGGCTTTCACGGCGCGTTCGGAAGGGCCGTAGAGCTCCTGACGAATCAACGCGTTGAGCACCATATCGAAAACGCTGTGCCGCGCGGCTTCGGGATCTCCGGCGGTTGCAACATAAGCCGATGGGAAGAGCAGCGAAATATCCACCGCATTAAGGTCGGGCTTGCCCATCAAGGGCCAAAGAGAGGAAACAATCTCATCGATTTCTTTCAAATCCAGCGTGTCAAACTCGCGGTTCGCGTTGACGGCTTCGCGCACAATGTCATAGGCCCGCATGCGTACATACCGCTGCAGTTCCAAATCACGGACGAGCCCGCTGACCGTCCGCTCCTGTAAATTGCCGGACGCAAGCAGTTCGCGCAGCGCAGTCTCAGCTTCTTTGTCTTTTGCGCTGGATTGATCGTCAAGATCGGCAGCCGCGCTTTGCTTACGACTATTTTTAGGATCAGCACTTGCATCCTTTCGGGCTTTGGCGGCCGTACTTCGAAGCATCAGCGCCTGTTTTTCAAGCTCCAGCGCAGCAGTCAGTTTTGCAGTCCACTCCTTCTGGTTCAAGGGTTCTGCAATAAGCTTCTTCCTCGTTGTTTTCTGGCCGTCTTTTTCGACGGTCCAATTGCCTTCTTCCGCAATATTCAACCGGCTGTTCCTGGCGAGAGTCCAAAGCTGCGCCGGCGTCAAAATCCTGGCAGGCTTGGACAACTCCACTTTTACGGCCGCGCTGTCCGCACGTTTTACGGAGTAGGGGTGCAGTTCCGGCGTCTGTTTTTGCACAGCTGCCGGCTTCGTTTTCGGAGCCGCCGAAAGATCAGGTCTTTGTATTTCCCCTGCCGCAAAAAAACTGGCGATCGTCAAAAACCCGGTCACTAGAGAATCACGCCAGCCTGCTTGACCGGGAGATCGCATTTCGCTCCGGCGAGAAAGCTGTTTGCTCAGTCTTTGGAAATCAGCCCGGTACTGAGTGACGATCTCCTCCAGGCGATTTTTGGTTTTTTGTGCAATTTGAGCATTGAGGCGGAATCCGTTAAAAAAATTAGGGTTCTGGATTAAAAGGACTTTAAATAAATCCATCGGCCTATGCCCCGGCCCAAGTTCGTCACTTTTCCTGGGATCCAATTCGAGCAGATTCATCAATGGATCGGTGCTTAAAAGCATTTCCAGGTGATAAACCTGCGCCGCGATCATCTCCACCACAGTTTCAAACCGTGCATTGATCGGCAATGGATTGTTCCGGCCATCCACAAGTTTGGGGGCCAGAATCTTGGCATTGTTTTCAACCAGCATGCGCACCAGCGCCGCGCGCCGTTCCCCCCGCTTTGCCAGATAACGTTTCATAAAGTCAGGCATGGCCTGCGAAGCCTCTTGCGCGGACAATCCCTGAATCCTTTTGTAATCTTCGGCCAGCGCTTTCATGTCCCCTTGCAAGGCGCTGACCACGCCATTCACAGCCGCTTTGCGTGCGTCCGTCTTGGGTTTGTCCAGCATCAACTTGCGCAGTTCCTCAACCACCGCCCGCTCGCGGTCCTGCGTACGCACGCCCTTGTCGGCTTGTTCTTTCAGCAGTTCTTTTTTGCGAGGCTCGGGTAAATTCCTGAAAATCCCCGCGACCAGTTCTTCCGCCGTTGTCTCAGCTGCGGCCTGCGACGCTTTCTTGTAAACCAGATACTCGATCAGCTGGCGAATGCTTCTTTCGCTCTTAGGCCGGTTCGCCCACTCGGTGTTGGCAATATAATTCGCATCACCCGTTTCAAAATCCGGCACCGCTTCAGTGGTGTCTTCCAGCTCCAGCATCGCTGCCGCAAGGTTGTAGACTAATTTTTCGCGAAGGTCTCGGAGCTTCTCGTTTAATTGCTGTTCCGCTTTTTGACTCTCGTCCCCTTTTTTGGCGGCGACAGTCGCTTTGAGCTGTTCAATCTCAGCCTTCTCAGCCTCAGGCACGTAATCCATAAAGTCCATGCCGGCTTTCTGAAACAGGTCCGCGT
>JAHFHB010000214.1 GCA_023247135.1 Candidatus Omnitrophota bacterium | reverse complement strand
GCAATGACAACCGCAAAAAATAAAATCCCCGCGTCCGTCATTGTTTTCGGACTCGTGAGTTTTCTCACCGATGTTTCAGGCGACATGATCTATCCGCTCCTGCCGCTTTTTCTCGTGGAATATCTTGGCGCGGGGCAGGGCGCATTGGGCTTGATCGAAGGCGTGGCCGAATCGACCGCGGCTTTTTTCACACTGCTCTCCGGCCTTTGGGCGGATCGCGTGCGCGACCGCAGCAAACTGGTGCTGGGAGGGTACTCGCTGTCTTCGTTTTTTCGGCCGCTCATGGCGCTGGCCTGGCATCCCTGGGCGGTGCTTGCCGTGCGCTTTTTTGACCGCATGGGCAAAGGCATCCGCACCGCCCCGCGCGATGCGCTCATCGCTGACTCGACCGAACCTCAAACGCGCGGAGCGGCCTATGGCTTACAGCGCTCCATGGACCATGCCGGCGCGCTCACCGGCCCGCTTCTGGCCAGCCTGCTTTTGTGGCTGGGGCTCAAGAATCTGAGGCATCTTTTTGCATTGGCGGCGATTCCGGGTATTCTCGCGGTTGTTCTGATCGCCTGGAAAATCCGCGAAGTCCGGCCGGCCTCTGAGCCGGCGCAGAAAAAATTCAGTTTAAAACTCCCTTACGGCCGCCTGCGGATTTACCTCATGATTCTTTTTGTTTTTATCCTGAGCTGTTCTTCGGATGCATTTTTACTTTTGCGTATCCGCGAACTCGGCATTCGGCCAGCCTTATTGCCGCTGATGTGGGCGCTTTTGCAGGGAGTCAAAGCGCTTTCCACCTATCCGCTCGGCAAACTTTCTGACCGGATGGGCCGCCGGCATGTCATGCTCGCGGGCTGGATCATTTACACGCTGGTGTATGCCGGTTTCGGAATGGCCCGTACTTCCTGGCAGGCGGTACTGCTGTTTTGTTTTTATGGTTTGTATTACGGATTTACCGAAGGCACGGAACGTGCGCTTCTCGCCGACTATGCTGAAAAACACGAACGCGGCCAGGCCTTTGGCTGGTACTATTTTATTTTGGGCCTGGGGGTTTTGCCGGCGAGCCTGGCTTTCGGGGCAGTCTGGCAGGCCCTGGGTTCTTCGGCGGCCTTCTATTTAAGCTCAGGCATCTCGGCTTGTGCCTCTTTCGGCCTGTTCGTATTCCTCAAACTCGTCCCATCCAGGCTAGAACCATCCCCGGCTGTACCCGCAAAACCCGCTCAACCATAAAGACACAAGCGACAAGTCACAAGTCACAAGCGAAAAGGCAAACGTCGTCATTGCGACCTGCAAGCAGGGCGTTTTTTGCGACGAAGCAATCTCAATTCGTCGCAGTATCTTCTTTTGTCTGTTTAATAAGACCTAACTTATTTAAATTAAACAAGTTAGGATGTTACCCACAGCCGTATTCAGCAAACCGCCTGAGCAAGCCTGCTATTTATTTTTCTAAAAAATGAGTGGGAGTCTTCTTTTTTCACATATCAGATGTTACCTTTCTTTTAGACCTCAAGAACTCAGGAGACATGCATGCGGAAGAATTCAAGTTCACATGGCCTGACGGCCAAAGCCAAAATATCTGCAGCCTGGATTACGGTACTTTGTTTCACCCTGACGAATTTAAATGCCGCTCCGAAGCTTTACGCCGCTCCGGCAGTGTCTGCAGAACCAGAGGCCGTACAGAGCTTTGAAACTTTGAATTTTCCCGCATCCATTGCCCGGGTTGAGAATATTGAAAACCTGACGGGGCAGGGCCCCGCGGTCGTTGTGGTCCAGGACGCGCACTCCATTCCCGATGCCCAGCGCAGTATCCGGCGCATCATTCTTTATCTCGAAAAACAATACGGCGTTGATTTGGTGGGTGTCGAGGGCGCGGCAGGTGATCTGGACACGCGTATCTTCCAAAGTTACCCCGATCAGGAAGCCCTCAAGAAAGTTTTCGGCAATTATCTCGATAAGGGCGAAATGACCGGATCGGTCGCCGCAGCTATTTTTAATTTGAAAAAAGATGCGGCTTTGCAGAACACGGTTTTCTTTGGCGTGGAGGATTGGCCGGTTTACGAAGAGGGCCTGGCGCTTTATCTGGCGGCGCTCGGCAAGGAACAGGAAATCACAAAAATCCTCGATGCTGAAATCGCCAAGCTTGATTCGCAGAAAAAACAGTCTTATGCCCCGGAACTTTTAGCGGCGGATAAAGCCGTCAGCGAGTTTCATGAAAATCAAAAAGACCTGGCCGGATTTTTAAAAGCACTTTCTGTCATTCAACCGCCGAAGCCGGGCTCTGAAATCGCGCTTCTTTTAGCCGAGATGCAAAAACAGGGGCCGGGCAAGGCGTCCGTGGATGCCGAAGTTCGCAAAACAGCGGAACAACTAAACGCTCAGGCGGACGAACTTTCAGCGGACTCCCGCAAACTGTTCAACCAGAAACGCCAGGAATTCCAGACGTCTCAAATCAGCGCCGAACAGTTCGCGCTCGCACTTAAAGAAATCGCCGCTCAGGAAGGCATTGAGCTTGCCATGTCAGACGACCTGGCGAAGCGGGCCGGCAATCAGCGCCGCATGCGTGACATCGAAGGCACGCAGTTCTCAAAAGATGTTGATGCGTACGCGGCTTCCGTGAAAGAAGCTTTGTTTAAGAATGAATCTCAGCGTGACCTGGACAAACAGACGCACCGGCTTTTTCTTCTCAAAAAATTAGCCCGCCTCGAACTCTCCCGCGACGATTGGCATGAGCTCTCTGCGTTAGCACTTGTAGGGGCCGGTTCTAAACCGGCCCATAGAATCTCGGCAAATTCAGGGCGGGTTATGAACCCGCCCCTACAAAATATTGTTGTTGGCGGTGTGTCATCCCCGCAACCAAACACTATGTCATCCCCGCAGCCAAATACTATGTCATCCCCGCATGGTTCTAGCGGGGATCCATCCCCCTCAGTCCTTTCGCCCTTATTCAAGTACCACACCGCCTTCTACGAAAACTCCGAAAAACGCGACGGCGCCTTCATCCGCAACCTCGAAAAACGCCTCAAGCCCGGCAAAGTCGCCGTCGTCATCGCCGGCGGTTTTCATGCCCAAGGCCTTGCAGCCCATTTACACGAAAAAGGCATCCGCCACGCGCTCGTGATGCCGGCCATCGCCAAACTGCCCGAACAATCGGCTTACCGCGAACAAATGAAAGGGAATGTGGACTGGAAAAATTATTTCGAGGTCAAGGACGGCAAAATCAATATTTATGAAGCCTTCGTTCGCTACACTCGCGACCGTTTGTTAGGGCGACTATCCTCTCTTTTTCCCCTCTCCCGCAACGCGGGGGAGGGCAGGGTGGGGGAGCGTACACCGAGTGACCCGCGCCTCCTCAAAAACTGGCGCGACCAAATCCTGCGCGACCTTGCCGCCCAGGGAAAACTTGAGAAAGCCGGCGAATACACCCGCTTCATCGACGAAACCGCCAATCAGGAAAAGAAAAATAAATTCGACGAAAAACTCAAACAAGTGGACCAATTCATCGAAGGCCTCAAACGGCTCGACGCCGAAGGCAAGTTCACCGCCGCCAACATCGGCAAACTCCTTCAGCCTGGAGGCAATGTCTCAAGCGTCAGCCCTGCAACAGCCAAACCTGTGTGGGCGGGTGACGCCATAGTTGTTCCGGTTAATGGTATGCACATATTAGTCCCTCATGACGGCGTTTCGCTACGTACCAACATCGTATTGCCGGCATCCCAAGTTAGCAGTACGGCTCTGGCAGAATCGCCCCTCGCAAAAGCCGCCTCCGAAATGCGAAATAGTTACAACATGAATGACGAGTTAGATCGATTCAAATATGAATTAGCCAGTACTTTTAGCGAATTGCCTGGCCATTGGCGTGAGAGCGAAGATACAAGAGACGCCATTCGGAGAGCTGGATCACGTGAGGAAGCTGTGGCTGCCATTCAGGGGATGGCGGGACGCGTTAGTCCCGATGCAGCTGGAAATGCCGATTTTCAGCAAGCGGTTAAACGTGCGATTAATGCCAAAGTCGATTTCCCGAGTATCCGCTCCGAAATGCGGCAATGGGATGTAGCCGCTCTTCTGAAACCCGAAAATTTTGGAACATCTGTGAGAGTTGTGATTGATAACCCTATCACAGGAGATGGCAAGCCTCAGCGTACCTATTTGGGAGTGCTGGAGTCGGCGAGTGTGGTGGCTACCGAAGATGCCAGCCCTGGACGCCCCTTGGGCGTAGGAAATGGTAAGGCGGCTGTGATACAAATTAATATTCGCGGAGAGGATAACACATTGGATAGTCTTCAGGTGGGTATTCGGGGTGTCAATACTGCGGCTATAGGTACGGTT
>JAHFHB010000213.1 GCA_023247135.1 Candidatus Omnitrophota bacterium | reverse complement strand
CAGGTCACCGGGCCTGTAAATCTGCCCGTTGATCAGGCAAAAGGCGCCGCTGCCATTGCGCACAATGCCTTGAAGAACAGGTCCTGCCGGTGTCCGAATCTTCTGCGCCACTTCCAGCGGCATGGCGGAAAGAAATGCCGGCGTTTTTTTCAACGCATGGATAGCGGCGGCTGCAAAAGCTGCCACGCAAACGCCCACCACCAGAGCAATCAGCGAAACAACTGCCGTTTCTCTGCCGGAATCTTCCAGCCGCCCCGGCACATACGGTTTTTGAGTTCGCAGCGCCGCTGCGTCAAGAACAGGCGGCGCCTTTACCGCAGCCGGCGCCAATGGAAGCGGCGGCAGTTTGACCGCGTCGCGCTGGACTTTTTCAAGCGTGTCCATGAGAAGGCTCATGCCATGACCTCCGCAGGCTGGCTGCACACAAAACTCATTTCTTCCAGCGCCTTGACGGCAACAGCCTCCGTCAGCTGCGTCGTCCCGGAAAAATAGGCCGCCATCAAAACGCGGTCGCAAAGACTGTTGATGAGGCGCGGAATCCCCCGCGACATGCGGTGAATGCTTTCTAAAAGCGCATCTTCCAGAGAGAGTTTCACCTGTCCGCCCGAGGCACAGCTCAAGCGGTGAAAAATGTATGCGCGCGTTTCCGCGGAGCTCATGGCGCGCAGATGCAGAAAAAGCCCGATGCGCTGGCGCATTTGGAGCAGCGAGGGCTGGCTCAGTTTTTCTTTAAGTTCCGGCTGGCCGATCAAAACGATCTGGAGCAGTTTTTGCTTCATGGTTTCAAGATTGGAGAGCATGCGCAATTCTTCGAGCACGCGCGGATCCAGCCACTGGGCTTCATCCACCACCAGCACCGCATTTTGCTGACGCTCGGCGCCTTCGGTAAGAAATTTCTGCAGGGCCGTAAAACAAGCGGCCTTGGTGCGCATTTTTTCCTGGATCCCGAAATCGCGCACAATGCCGGCCAGCATGGCCGAAGCGGAGGTTTTGGGATTGAGGACAAAAGCCGTTTTGACATCCGTGGACAAATGACGCAAGAGCAGGCGCGAAAGCGTGGTTTTGCCCGCGCCAATTTCACCGGCGATCACCATAAAACCGCGCCGTTCCTGAATGCCGAAAAGCAGGCTGTAAAGCGCTTCGCGGTGGCCTGCGCTCATAAAGAAAAAATCAGGGTCGGGCGTATTGCTGAAGGGTTCTTCACGAAATCCGAAAAACGCATTGCGCCGCCCCGCGTATTCCCGGATAAATTCCAGTTCGGACGCGGAAGGCAAAGGAGAGGTTTCAGCCGCGGCTTGCATCGTGTCCAGGCAAGTGCCCTTTCGTCAAAAAGAAACTGCGCTTATTGGGATTGACCGGAGCGCGCGCGAAGACTCAAGGTAACTTCGGTGCCATCAGCCTTTTGAAGCGTCACCGTTCCGGCCGTGATATCTTTGACGAGATTATCGGCAACACGGTCGCCCTTTTTAACCACCTTCTCGTTAATCACGGCATAAGCCTTGCCGGAGCGGTTCGTGAGAATTCCGGAGAGCACGGGCTGGGAAGGTTCCGGCAAAGCCACTTCCCCTTCTTTTTTTTCAATGGAAAACGGACTTTTCTGCCATGAGGAGTCCAGATCTTCCCGCGCGGGAGGCGGCAGATTCTCCGCCTTGCCCGAGGGACCCAGCGCCGGCATGGGGACAAGCGTTTTGCCGGCAGCAGCCGCACGCGCCGCCGGCGGTTTGGGAGCAGGCTTGAACAGAGCCGCCACAAGCGTCAGACCCAAAACAGCCACAAGCGCGATGAGAACATATTTCTGGCTGGGCCTGACCTGATTTTTTTTCTGCCGGGTCCCCGCAGGATTTGTTTCCAGAAAACGCACTCCGGCAGTTTCCTGTTTGGGCGCTTCGTTACCATCCGGCATAAAGGCCTCCCCTTTAAACGTTTTTTTGCTGAAAGCGCATCGGCACTTCGATGCGAAGTTCCGCCGTCAAAGACGGTTCCTTGCTGCCATTCCCGGAATCCAGCGACTGATTTTTGAGCATGACCGACTGCAGCACGGCATAAAAGGGCATCTCCCCCAGTTTCTCCAGGTACCGCCCGACATCGCTGAACGTGCCTTCGGACTGCAATGCGACGGTCACAAAACGAATCGGCACCGGCCCGTCCTGAAACGCCGGCGCCTGCGCCGCCGGCTGCTCGTCCAGGGCCTGCAGGGAAATCACCTTGAGCCCGCCGGCCTGCGCTAGGGAAGCGGCCACATCCAGCACATGCGGCAGATCCTCATAGCGGGGCACGCGCGACTGCAGATCGTGCAGTTTTTTCTGAATATCTTCAAGCCGGGTGCCAGATTTTTTAGACGTGAGAATTTGTTTTTCAAGCGCCGTATTTTCGGCGGCAGCGAACCGCACTTCCAGGACTAATTTCCGGACAGCTCTGTATTTCGGAAAAAGCACCAGGAGAGAAAATGCCAGAAAAAATCCCAGCGCCGCAAAGACCAGGACATTCAGCTTTTGTTTGGGTGCCATGCGGAGTTTCATGATTTGCCGCCCTTCGCCACCACAAGCCGGCCCGTCATTTTAAACGTGCCCTTGTCCACTCCTGAGCCGCTGGGCTCCCACGCGGGCATTTCCAGTTGTTCAACCCAGCCGCTTTCTTTCAGGGCTTTGGTAAACTCCGCCTGCGTGATCGCGCGATTCTTGGCATCGCCATAAAGGGTACCTTCCAGATAAAGCTGGGCAGAGCGCCGGTTTATGCTCAGGCTCGTTAAAAGCATGTTGCCGGGAGTGATCCGGCCCAGGCGCTTCAGGAAACCCGGGGCTGGCACCGCGCCATAATCCCCATGCGCAAAAAACTGCTCCCAGCGGTTCATTTCAAGAAACGGCCCTTCCAGCAATTTCAAAAAACCGCGGTGCTGTGTGACAATGATTTTCACTTGTTTGTAGTGGATCTCCTGCGCCTGGAGAAAACCAAAGCCTGCGACACAGAAAATCAGCGCCGCCGCGCTGAAGATACGCAAAGCCGGCTTAAGAAGAAAACTCCAGTCAAGCGTTTTGGCTTCAGCCGGAACCAGATTGAATTCGCCCGGTTTTTTCAGCGCGAGCGCCGCCGCCGTCGCGTACTCGTTGAAGAAATCAAGAAACTCCAAATTGCCGCTGGCTTCCGCGGCGAACGCGAGCGGACGGGGTTCCGAGCGAATGAGATTCACCGGAACGTCCAGCTCGCGGCGCAGATGCCGGTCAAGATTGCGGTGATTCGCCATTCCGCCCAGCAGAAAAATCTGGGTGACCGGGGTGCTGTCGTAATGCTCGTTAAAGTAAGCGAAGGACAGCCGCAAATCCTGAAGCCACGCGCCCAGAACCCCCTGCATGCTGAGGTAAAGTTTGCGGTTTTCTTCTTCGCCAAGAAGCCCCGCATTGTCTGCGGCAGTTTGCGGGCTGCTTCCGTAAAGCAGCGGAATCAGGCTCTTCTTCTTTAAAGCCTCGGCGGCCGCAAGATCGCTTGAACTGCGCATCGCATGACCCTGCAAAAAATTAATAAAAATGGATCGCGTAATGTCTTGTCCGGCCAGCGGAATTTCGCGTTCAAAAACCAGTTTTCCCTGTTTAAAAATCGAAATGCTTGTAATACCCCGGCCGCCGCTCACAAGCGCCGTCGCGCCGGGCCGGTCTCCTGCCCCCAAAACGGCGAGGAGCCCTTCCTGTGCGTAGCCCTGCGTAGTAATTTCAGGAATCACGTCAAAAACTGCCGTATACAGTTCAATCAGCGACGCCAGCGACGTTTTTTGGCAGGCCGCATAATGAATAATCCTCATTCCCCCGGCTGCCGCCGCTGGAACCGCAGAATCCGAACTGCCCTGGTGGGGGACGGCTGTCCCACCGTCACGCAGGCCGGCATCCCGCCAAAGGTACCCGGCGCGATCCAGGGGAAAGCCGAGCTTGGAACGCAGTTCTATTTTGATGCGCGCCGCATCCACAGGTTTGCCATCGTCCGGCAGTTCCAAATGCCCCGTCACTAGTGACTCGCCCTGAAGATGGATGTGAACGGCAGCAATCTGCGGCTTCGACAGATCGCGGACTATCTCTCTTAAAATTTCGCTCACCGAGCGCCGTTTTTGCTCACCGGCATCGCCCGTTTCAATCTCAAATTTTTTCCAGCCGGCAACCCGCTGTTTTTCACGATCCCACAAAACATAGCGCACGGCATGCGTGCCCTGGTCGACGCCAAGGACAAATCGTCCGCGGCGGCGCGCGCCTCCCTGAAGCAGAAACCACTGTTTTAAATTTGAAATCATAGGCTGGAGACTCTGTTCAAACTTATCGGTTGTTTAACGGCAGCGCTAAAT
>JAHFHB010000212.1 GCA_023247135.1 Candidatus Omnitrophota bacterium | reverse complement strand
TTGAAGATTATGAGCTTTGGTTTCGATTATCGCAGTATGGTAGATTATGGAATCTTTCGGAGATTCTTTTGTCATACAGGATTTCAGGGCAGTCTGTAAAATCAAATCGTACCCGGCGGATGCTGTGGAATACACTCAAGCTTAAACTCAAGTATAGCAATGGCATGCCGTTGTCTGGTTGGCTCAGGATGGCAGCCGAGCTGTTACTTCTTTTTTGCCCGACTTCAGTGACGCTCTTTCTGTTTGAAATCTCATATCGAAGAGGATCGAGAATCTTGAAATAGCCGTCTGTGCAATGGTGAATACCATGGGAGGTGTTTGTGTCGATGACGGCCTTGATGCGGAAAATTGATCTTTTGACCGAGATTGCGTGGTGGGTTTTGCAGTTTATTCCCTTCAACCGGAAGCCTTGGTTTAAGGGACTCATAAAGAGTTCAGCGACCCGTGAAAAATACTTTCCCGCAGAGATTCTTACCAAAGTGGATGAATTGCAAAGAAAAAATCAAGTGGTTCAGGTCCTCGATGTCGGCTGTGGTCCGTTGTCTCGTCTAGCGTGGGGCGTTGAGGCTAGACAAATACAGCTTGTTGCGATGGACCCATTGGCTGCAGTATACAACTTTCTATTATGGGCATTCAGAATACACTTTCCCGTGAGGCCCATTGTTTGTTCGGGTGAAGATTTATTGAGTGTTTGCCAGCCTGATAGTTTTGATATCGTTTTTTCTCAAAATGCCCTTGATCACTCTCGGGATCCGGGATTGTGTATTGGTAATATCGCTAAAGTATTGAAGAAAAAAGGGCTGTTCTACCTCGCCGGTTTCACAAAAGAGGGTACAAAACACAAATGGTTGGGCTTGCACAAGCACGATTTCTATCTTAACGGCGGGGATCTGATATGGAGTAATCAAAAAGGTCAAATGGTTAATTTGAGCCGAGCCCATGGGTTGCGCTGCGTGTATCAAGATAAACCAGATTACGGTGTTGGAGATTGGTTCTACGCACTATTTGAAAAATAAATTGAGCGTGCGCGGTTCTTTGGGGCCGTCCCACGAATTTGGATAAACCGTTTTTTGAGGACTCGGTGACCTATGAAAATCAATGGATCAAGCCGACATGCCAGGCCAGAACGTTTGACATTTCCTTTAAATTTTTCCATAGCACTGAGCCTTTTTTTTATTTTGGGATTTGTGGCTTATGCAAATACCTTTCAGTCCGCATTCCACTTTGATGATTACACAAGTATTTTGAACGCAAAATCCATTCGCCAATACACCAACCTTTCGGCCTTGTGGCAGGGACAAAAGGTCCGGTTTGTCGCCTATCTAACTTTTGCCTGGAACTACCGATTCGGTGGCTTTCAGCCATTTAGCTACCACCTCATGAATTGGGTGATTCACTTGCTGAACGGAATCGTGGTTTTTTTGTTGGTGCGGATGATGGACTCAGAAATTGCCGGAGGTGTGGAAAACGGAAGGCGGAGTGAGACAATGTGGCTTGCGTGGATGGGAGCAGCTATCTTTTTGCTTCATCCGCTGCAAACGGCTGGCGTGACCTACGTGGTTCAGAGAATCGCAAGCCTGGCAAGTCTTTTTTTTACCGCGGCTATTTTGTTCTATGGGCTCAGCCGAAAAGGAGTTCTCTCGTGGAAGTGGGGTTATCCTTTTTTCACGTTGAGCTTTTTGCTCGCCTTATTTTCGAAGGAGAACACGATAAGTCTGCCTGCCGCAATCTGTGCGTTTGAGGTGTGTTTAGTCACCAAGGAGGATCGGCAGCGCGCGGGTCTAAAACATTTTTGGATTACGCTTGGCGCGAGTTTTCTTGTGAGCCTGATGTTTTATGTGACTGTGTATTTTAAGGGCATATCGGAGCAGGGGGCGCTCGTCTCTGTCATTACGCGTGAGTCGACTGCTCTCTTAGGACGTCGGGAATATTTCCTGACGCAGCTTACGGTCATTCCGCATTATCTGCGGCTTTCGATTTTGCCATTCGGTCAGAATGCGGATTACGACTGGCCGATTGCTAAAAGCTTGTTGGAGCCCCGCACGTTGGCGGGAGGGGCAGTACTTCTGACGTTTCTTATGTCCGGATTCATTTGTTTAAAGCGGGGTGCAAGGGCCGCGGCATTTTTTATTTTCTGGTTTTTTATCACGTTGAGCGTTGAGTCAAGTTTTATCCCTATCGCGGATGTTATTGTGGAGCATCGTATGTATCTTCCGATGGTGGGAATTGCTGGGCTTTTTGCAATTTTGCTGCGTCAGGTAGTTCGGCGATTTGGGCAGCCCCTGATGTTCTTGGCCGTGATTGCGGTGACTCTTACGGTTCTGACTTATCGTCGGAACGAGGTTTGGAAAACCGAATATTCCTACGAAGAAGATATTATTAAAAAATCACCCCGAAA
Organism: Candidatus Omnitrophota bacterium; assembly: GCA_023247135.1. Lineage (GTDB taxonomy): Bacteria > Omnitrophota > Omnitrophia > Omnitrophales > Aquincolibacteriaceae > JAHFHB01. The sequence goes on along the minus strand of JAHFHB010000212.1, from coordinate 1,944 downwards.
AGCGCGGGCTTACGCGAATCTTGCGACAACCTACGGCAATGATGGCCAGATTGATAAAGCTCTCGAGCTATTTCAAAAGGCCATTGAATTGGATCCCAGGGATACTTCAGCCCGCATGAATCATGGGCAGGCTTATCAGGTCAAGCAAATGTGGCAGGAGGCTCTTGGGGATTATTTAAAAGTTATCGGACTCGACCCTGGACAGGGTGTGCCGTACCGTGAGGCGGGTACTTGTTACCTTAGGCTCAGCAATTTGCAGAAGGCTGAAGAGTATCTGCGGAGGGCGGTTGAGTTGGGGCCGGAAGATCCGGTTGCTCATATTGGACTTGCTGAGGTTTACAAAACGCAGGAGATGTTTGATAAGGCTGTACCGCTTCTGATCAAAACCGTGGGTTTGATTACGAATGAGAAAATCCAACAGGGCGAAATAATTCACAGGACGGAGTTTAACCTAGCGGCCATCTGGCTAGGCGGAATTTATATGTCCCAAAGAAAGTATGATTTGGCTTTGGAAAGTTTTGATTTGGTAACATCTGTTGATCCACGGATTTCTCTAGCCTATCAGGGCAAGGCCGTTGCTTATGCCGAGCTTGGGCAATGGGATGGTGTTATGGCACAAGTGGCTGTTCTGAAACAACTTAACCAGACGGAAGCTCTGGAGTCTTTGCGTGGTCAGCTGTCGGAGATTCGGAGGCGAAACAAACCGGCTGTGGCCGTACCCGCTGGCGGTGAGGCTGTTGGACTCTTGAAAAAGCCTGTGAAATCGGCAGTCCCTGCTTGATTTTAGTCATTTAAATGATTAAGCTAGCCTGTCGGCTAGCCGTAATTACAGAAGATTTCTGCAGTTTTTTTAATCCTTAACCAACAACTCTGACACTTAACTCGAAAGAGGAGATTTTGTATGCGATATGCCAAGATTGTCATCCCTATCATGCTGTTTCTCATGGTTGCTCCCGCCTCTCAAGCTGCCTGGTTTAAGAAAGATTCCAAAGTGGCAAGCAAAGCGAAGACCAATATCACGTCTGTAGCGCAAAAACAACGACCATCTGTTGTTCTACAAACGCAAAAGCAGATGCCGGTTGTTGCCATGAAACCACAGCAGCAGAGACAAGTTATGGCTGCAAGTGCGCCTGCCGTTGAAAATTCAGGGTTTGTTGACTTGGATTTAAGCTCCGGCGAACCGAGAGTTGTGAGCGATGATCGTGAGAAAGAGGCTGCTAAAACCGTTCGCTTGGAAAAAGATGAATTCGAGAAAAAGAAGAAAGAAATTGAGACGCTGATGGCCAACGTGAACTCAGCCAAGGGCGTTGGTAATATTCCTTCCGGCCCTGCTGTGCAGAGCCTCGGTGTTCTTCCGCGTAAAGAAAGTTATGCGGCGGCCAAAGGAAACAACGGCCTGACGATCGAACTCGGAGCTCTGCCGAAATCAACTATTTCCGGAACCGCTACGGGCAATGTTGCCCAAAAACCTTCGGTTCCAACTGGAATTGTCAAACGCTAAAATTACGGAGAATTTATGAAAAAAATAGAATTAAAAGCTGCAGTTTTTTATCTTCTTGTGTTGCTCATGCTGGGTGTAACTTTTTCTCCTATGCTTGCTTATGCAGCGCCCAAGAAAACGTCGCAGCCGGCGGATCAGGAACAACCCATTGACGATGAGAAAGCCGAAAAGGATAAAATGAAGCGCTTTGCGAAACAGTTGGAAACTCTGGCGGTTGTAAATCAGATTCCTGCTGTCAGGGAAGCCCAAGCACCCAAAACCATGCCCAATATTCCTAAAATTCCCGCCGAAGCGCCCGTGCAGATTCCCCGCACGCGCTAATCAAGGCAATCCATGGCCTTTCAGGAAAGACTAGGATGGAATCGCCTCCCTGAAGGGATTTTTTTGGCAATTTGACGATTGGATATTTTCCGTCGCGGAAGTTCGAATTCGGAGAAACCATT
>JAHFHB010000211.1 GCA_023247135.1 Candidatus Omnitrophota bacterium | reverse complement strand
CGGATCCCCTTCCCGTGAAGAGTCCAGAAGCTCCCCGCTTTTATTGGTAAGCACATAATGAAAGGACAAAACCCGCTGTGACATGAAAACTCCTTTTAGTTCAATGCAGACGTTGCGGCCCCAAAACGATCACGACTCACCTGAAAACTTCTTTCAAAAATTCCACGAGCATTTCCCACGAGGCTTTATCGGCGCGCTCGTTGTAAGCCATACCAGTAGTTTTATCACTGCCGGCCGAGGGCACGCTGAAGCGATGGACTGCGCCGCTCAAAACAATCACCTGCCAATCCGCAACCTCCGCTTCGCGCATTTCCCGGCGAAAACGCTCCAATTCAGGCTCGGTAAAAGTATCCTCATCGCCGTGAAAAATACGAACAGCGGCTTGAATGTCCCCTTTTTTAGCCGGCAGCGGCGTTCCCAAAAAACCATGGAAGGTGGCAACGCCCGCCAGCGGCCAGCCGGCGCGCGCCATTTCAAGCACAGCCGTTCCGCCGAAGCAATAGCCAATGGCGGCGATTCGCGCAGGATCTACGTTTGGCTGTGCGCGCAGGAAGTCATAGCCGGCTTTGGCGCGGCGGCGCATCAATATACGGTCAGCGCGGTATAGGCCTGAAATTTTCGCGGCTTCCTCGTGACTTTCCGGACGAATATCTTTGCCATACAGATCGAGCGCGAAGCCAGCATAGCCCAGCCCCGCAAGCTGTTCGACGCGCATTTTGGCATACGCGTTCAGCCCCTGCCATTCGTGCACCACGATCACCGCCGGCCGCCGGCCCGTCCGGCTGTCGTCATAGGCAAGATAGCCCTGCAAAACCGTATCGCCGTCTTTGTATTCCACTTCACGCGATACGATCTGTGCTCGCGCCATCTGGGTACTCAAAACCGTCAATAATAAAACAGCAAGCCCGACTTTCCTCATCCATACCTCCCGTCCCACTCCAAAATGGCGGCTAGTATAAGCCTTGGCCCCCGCCCCCGTAAACCCCCTCCATCCGTTTTAAGAAGGCCTGTTCAACCCGAAGATTGAAATTGGGCGAATTCAGGTTAAAATGCGGACATGCCCATCGTCGCAGACCTGCATGTCCACTCCAAATACAGCCAAGCCGTTTCGCCACGCATGGATTTATCAGAACTCCTGCGTCAGGCTGAAATCAAAGGCATTGATGTCATCGGCACCGGCGACTTCACGCATCCCCTGCATTTTCAGGCCATTCAAAATGAGCTGGAACCCGCGGAGCCAGGACTGTTCCGTTATCGCGGCGCCAAAAGCTCCGTTCGTTTCTTATTGACCGCCGAGGTCTGCAATATTTTTTACAGCCGGACCAAACAAGAAAAACGCATTCACACACTGCTGCTTGCGCCTTCGCTCGAAGCGGTTCAGGAGTTGAACCGCACGCTGGCCTCCTGGGGGCATCTGGAAGAAGACGGACGTCCCGTTTTTCGCAGGCAGGCCAAGGACCTGGTCAAGCTGGCACGCGGCGTGCATCCGGAAATCCTTTTGATTCCCGCGCATCTCTGGACCCCGTGGTATTCCCTGCTGGGTTCTCACTTCGGCTTTAATTCGTTGGAAGAGTGCTTTGAGGAAGAAACTCCCGGCATTCACGCCATCGAAACAGGCTTAGATTCTGATCCTGCCATGAACCGGCGCGTACCACAACTGGATGGCACAACCTGCGTTTCTTTTTCAGACGCGCATTCCCCCGAAAAAGTCGGGCGTGAAGCCACCGTGTTCGGGACGGCTTTAAATTATCACGAAATGGCCCAGGCGATTCATGCGCGCAGCCCGCAAAAACTGCTTTACACCATCGAAGTCGATTCCCGTTACGGAAAATATTACTGGGACGGCCACCGCCGCTGTGAAAATCAGATGGCACCGGCCGAAACGCGGCGGCACAAATACCTTTGTCCGGTCTGCAAACAAAAGACGACTCTCGGCGTCAGGCACCGCGTTGAAACGCTCGCACAGCGGCCCGAAAGTTTCATCGCGCCTTCTTCCATTCCGTATAAAACCATCCTGCCCCTGGAAGTGATTCTGGCGGATGCGCTTGGGAAAGACTCCGGTTCTAAAACCGTTGAAAACGAATACGCCCATTTAATCGCACAGTTGGGGCCGGAGCTGAAAATTCTGCTGGACGTGCCTGAAGGAACTTTGAAACTGGCCGCGCACCCTTTGATCGCGGAAGCGATCCTGGCGGTGCGGGAAGGAAACTACACGGTGCAGCCGGGCTTTGACGGCATTTGGGGGAAACCCTGCATTATTTCGCAGGAAAGACGCCTGGCTTTTTCACGGCCTCAAATGGAAATGTTTTAGAGCGGCTCTATTCTTCCTCGAACTCCCCCTCAAAATACTGTTCCGCCATTTCCATAAAGTCCGCGCGGATCTGGGGGTGCGAAATCCTCTCGATCATGGTGAAGATCTCTTTCACATCTTCGCCCTTCACGATCACTGCCTCCCCCTCCTCTGCCTGCGGCTCATCCCCCGCGAGCTCAACCGCCACCGTGTCAAACTCGGCGGCATTGCGGATGTTCTTGCGGATGGAACACTTTTCGCAAACAAGGCTGTTGTACTCAAAAATCAGGTACGGAAAATCACCGCCGCAACCGTTGCAGGTATACATCGGTACCTCCCTAGCGCTGCGTCTGCACTCAACATGCAAACGCTACGTGAGTTCCAAGAACCAAAGAGCCAAGAACCTACACTCTTTAATTCGGCAACTTTCCAGGGGAGTAAAGTTTTTTTTGGCCTGTTTGACAAATATTATTGCGCGCCGGGCCACCGTTCAGAAATTCGCTCTATCTGCCGATGATACAATACTTTACCAATAGGAACGCCATGCATACCACGCGCCGGGCCAAAACGATAAAAATACTGCTGATCGAAGATGATGAAATCGATGCGGGTATTTTAAAAAAATTCCTCACCGAGGACCACGCGCAGGATTACGAAATTGAATGGGCTTCGCATCTGGAGCAGGCCGAACAAATCCTTGCCAGATTCACACCGGACGCCATTTTACTGGACCTGTCGCTGCCGGACGGCTCCGGCATTGCCGCCATTGAGCGAGTTCAGTCCTGGGACACCGATCTACCCCTGATTATTTTGACCAGCCAGAACAACGATGAACTCGCCGCCGCCGCCATCCGGACCGGCGCCCAGGATTACCTGGTCAAGGGGCAATACAACGGGGAAATATTGCGGCGTTCGATTCGTTATGCCCTTGAGCGTAACCGCATCCGGATTGAACTCGATCATGCCAATGCTGCGCTCAAAGATATGGTCGGCAAAGACCCCCTGACCGGGCTCCTGAACCGGCGCGGCTTCCGGGAAGTCCTGGCAGCGGCCGTCGCGGAGAAGAAAAGGCTCGGCGTTCATTCCCACGTACTCCTCCTGGACTTTGACGACTTCAAATCCGTCAACGACCAGTTCGGCCACGGCATTGGCGATATCGCACTCTCCACCGTAGCCAAAGCCATTAAAAAAGCCGTCCGTGAGACGGATCCCGTGGCCCGCATCGGCGGTGATGAATTTATCGTGCTTCTTTCAGAAACGCGCGAGGCCGAAGCCATGGTGGTGGCCGAAAAAATCAGGCTTGCCGTGGCAAAGGAAAATATCGTGGTTGAATCGGGAAATCGAATTTCGCTGACTGTCAGCATCGGCATGGCGCCCCTCCAGCTGGAAACTCTGTCCATCGATGCCCTGCTGCAGGGACTGCACTCCTGCCTGAGAACGAGCAAACTGGAGGGGAAAAACCGGGTCACCTTTGAGAGAAAAGATTCAGGCGGCCAGGCGGAAGATAAAGATGAACTCTCCCGGCTGCGCGACGTCCTGACGCAGCAGAAATATTTTCAGGCCGTTGCCCAGCCGCTGGTCACTCTGCAGGATAAGAGCATCGCCGGCTATGAAATGCTCAGCCGGCTGGCTTATGACCACTTCAAACTGCCCGGAGAATTTTTGCAATTCGCGCGCAGTCAGAACGTCTTGACGCTTGTCGACCGCATCTGCCTCAGAGCCTGTCTCCTGGCCGCGGCCAATCTGCCCGGAAACTATCAGATCCACATCAATCTCTACCCGTCCACCCTGATGGAATACACCGCGGCCGAAATCGCCAAGGATTGCAAGCTGCTGCGTTCTAAGCGCAAACTCTGTCTCGAATTAAGCGAACAGCAGATTGTCGGCGACCCGGCTTATTTGACCGCATCGATTCAGGATTTGAAAAAATCTGGCATCTTGATCGCCATTGACGATTTGGGATTCGGGCACACCTCGCTGGAAAGCCTGGTCATCCTGGAGCCTGACATCGTTAAAATCGACAAGACCTGCGTTCTTGGAATTTCAAGGCAAAAGGAAAAAGTA